>JAAWLQ010000077.1 GCA_022797995.1 Lachnospiraceae bacterium | reverse complement strand
AGGAATCCAGCACCTCTTCTGCCATAGCTGTCCATCTGCGAAGCTTTCTGTGATCTGTCACTGTCCAATGACCGCTGCGCTCCAGACGTTCCAGCAACACTTCTCCCCCTATTCCGTCTTCTTTCGCATAATTTTGTATCCTGTCCCTTACTTCTCCATCCTTTTCCATATATGCCTTCAGCCATCTCAGCTGCGTCAGCCGATTCAGCGGATAATTCTCGATTTCACTTTCCAGTTCAATTTTTTTCCAGATTTGTAACAACATGACACCACATAACGCACGGTTCTCTTCAGTCCATTCCCAGCGCCAGACCACCTCCTGTATCACGGGATGAAGTGAGAGCTTTTTCCCTTCTCTCTGTATCCACCCCTCCCGGACCAGTTCGTTTATCGGGTCTTTATCCGGCAGTTTCGTAATGTCTGAAAAAACATTGCTGTCCACTCCGGACGCTGAAAACAGGGAAAGCGCCTTCAGGATTGCTCCTTTCGGGAACGACAGCTTCCCTGCCTGGAACAGCGCGTCAATGATCTCCGCTATGGTATCCTGATACAGCCGCCAGTCCTTCACATAGTCCACTTTTTCCGGCGCCATATTAGCAAAGCCCTTTTCCCGCAGAAGCCGGGCCGCCTGTTCCACGGAAATGTGACTGCATTCCACCTGCCTTGCAATAAGCTGCAGAGCCAGGGTATGTCCGAACACCCGCTGAATCATGTCGTCCACCCAGGGCAATTCCACCTCGGCGAGTCCCCTTCTGGCATAGCACTCAAACAGATTGTACAGGCTCTCACGCTCTTCTATAGCCTGTAGTCTCAAGGTGGCATAGCCGGCCTCCGGCACCTCTCTGCGGCTTACCATGATGACCCGCCATCCTGCGTTCATCACAGAGACAAAGTCCTCGTCCAGTTCTCCGTCAAAGTTGTCCACCACCAGGAGTATTCTTTTTCCTGCCGCCAGATCACGGATTACCCGAAGCTTCCGGCGGAAATAGTCTTCTGTGCTTTCTTCCTCCTTTTGCTCCACGATGTTGATTCGAAGCTGCAAATCATCTGTTATCATCTTCTGTATGGAGCCATTGTAGTACAGATACAGCACCGCGTCAAAGAAGCTGCGATGGTCATTGATAAACCCACGCACCAAAGTGCTTTTGCCGATTCCACCCATACCGGTGAGGAAGAAACAGCTGCTTTCCTCCCGGTGCAGCCATGTGTCCAGCGCCTTCAGCTCCCGCTCTCTCCCTTCCAGCACTGGCGGCGCGCTGACCTGGCTGGAAATGAAGAACGGAACCACAGTATCCGCATATTTCTCGATTTCTTCCAGCTTGTCAATGACCTGTCGCATGTCCTGGTAACGGTCTATATAATAGTTTGCCAGGGCATGGTGGAAAAAGTCCGGCAATGCCTGGAACAATTTATCCTGATAATCCCGACCGGCAAATCTGCAGTCCGCAAACCGGTATTCCGCATCCGCTCCGCAGTCAGGAGCCCCCGGAGTCCGCCCAAACAACAGATAAAATAAAAGGGCTCCCACCCCATACACATCCGTGTGCCTGCCCAGTCCGGACAGATTCCCCATCTGCTGTTCCAGCGCCGCAAAGCCTTTCGTACAGGAAATCCGATATTTATCCGCTTTTTTCGCCCGAATATCTTCCAGAGAAATCAAAGTGTCAAAATCGAACAGCTGTACAATCTCCCGGACCCCGTCCAGGACGAAGATATTCTCCGGCTTGAGGTCCAGGTAGAGAAAGCCTCTGTCATGCATTTTGCCCACAACTCTGGCCACGCTTTTTACAATGGAAATGCAGTCTTTTATGGAAACGGCCGTATCACAGGAAAGCACCTGGCCCTGCAGATACGTGGAGGCGATATATACTGTATTGTTTGCGGTGTACCAGTCAATGGTATTAGAGATCAGATTTGTAAGACCGTCGGTATAGAACAATTCCTTATTCACCTTATAGGAGATTCGCATTTTCTCCTGGCTGTCCAGGAAAGCCGCCGCATCTCCCGGATTTACGGGAAGCAGCTCATTTCCCTGCCGAAGCAGGCCTGCTGAAAAGGGATAGCACTCCTTGATACGGACCGTATTCCGGCAGCCAGCATTGTCTGTATAAACGGCGTCATAGACAATGCTGGAGCCACCTCTCCCGATTTCCTTTTCAATCCTGTATGTAACCTGCCCGTGGTCATAATTGTAAAATCTAAGTAATGTTCCTTTCTCAAGAGCGGTTCTTGTATCCATGTCATTCCATCCTTTTATAGTTGAAAGCTACTTAGATTTTACAGTATTACCGGGATTTATGGATTTGCAGATGTATCTTCCCTCTCAATCCTGTATCCGAAAAATACCCTTGCCTCCTGTCCCCCATTACAGACGGTTTACCCGCCTCAGCTCCACTCCGAGGCATATCTGGCATCGACGTCACGCTCCTTAATGTAGAACAATTCTCTCATAAATTCCCGAAATACCAGCAATGGAAATTCATTTTCCACAGCATGCAGAATTACCCAGTCAAAAGGATCTCCCGGATACAGCTCCGGATATCCCGCATCCATCAGATATTTGTTAATCTCACAGGTACACCTTCCCGTATCGCCGCTTTTGGCCTGGTAACTATGATTTTTCAGAGCCGATTTTACCCAGAACCGGTAAAATACCAGAAGGATGATCGTCTTATGTACCAGCTGTTCCGATGCATGTTCTCCGTTTAAAATCTTTTCCAATCCTACCCTGCTGGGAAAAGAGTCCTCCGCCCAGGCGTGAAGCAGTTCATTATCTTTCAGGATGGGCTTTAGCGATCTGTCCGTATCCAGTCTGGAAATCCGGTCGCCGGCCAGTCCCAGAATCTGCAGGTAGATCTCCCAGAGGGAAGGTTTGTCCTGCCCGCTCCTTCCTCTCCGCGCCTGCCGGATCGTACGGTCTGTGTCGTCAAATCCGTCATACAGCCTCTTCCGCTCCATAGCAGCCAGGCCGCCCTCCGCCGAGATTTCACTCCACATTTCCCGAATGTATTTGTATGCGGTGGCATTGTTGTAGCCAAACTGCCGGATATTGGCGGCAAGATAGCCTATTAGCTCCTCCCCGCTCTTAAAACGTCTGACCTCCGCCAGGATAGCCGCGGTGTACAGCACCTCTTTGTCAAAATCAATCTTGCCCCAACTGACTTTTGGCGCCTTTTCCATCAGCTGTCTGGCCTCGGAATAGGACAGTCCGTTGCTGATGGCATAAAAGCAGATGACTTCCTCTATATTATGGCAGTCAAAGCCCCGAAGCAGGCAGATTCTCCGCAGGAAATCCTCCGATTCCTCCACGGACAGCGAGAAGGCAAAGCAGATGCGTATGGCAGTCTCCTTTTTAATCCGCTTGTGCTCGGTATACCATTTCTTCATGTTCCGCGGAGGCTGCACGCCGGACTCCTCGCATTTTGTCCGAATATAAGCTATTTTAGCGTCGATATCGGAGCAGTCTCCCGAGAATCCATGCTTTATGAGAAAGGTATCCAGCGCTTCGTCAAAATCACGGAACATGGCGACCACCGCCATCAGCTCCCTGCTGTAGTCAATATCGTCCTCCGGATGGATGTCCCGGGCCCTGTCTTCCAGAAATTCCGTATATGTATCCATGTGTATCTTCCCCTCAAAAATATTCAGATAGTACCTTGCAGGGCCTCATCCTGTTCATAAACTTCCTCAATTACTCTACCACAATACAGCTGAACTGGCAAGAGACAGGGCGCGCTCCGGGGATTTGAGGGCACCAGAAATAATTATGCGGAATAATTAAGTAATTATGGACCACATCCGAAAGATCCGCCGAAAATTCACCGGCGCCGGATGTGGTCCATATATGGAAACAATATGCAAACCTATATTCTCTCAATCACACAACTATGACTCTTCTCCTTTGCGTCATAGTTAATCCCCACCAGCACAATCTCACCGCCAAAGTCCTCCAATACCGTCGGATAATTTCGCTCCTTTATCTGCCGAATTGCTCCCCCGGAGGACTTATTCCATTTCAATTCAACCACCAACGCCGGAAGCAGTGATTTGCGTTTGGGCAGGTACACTACATCCGCAATCCTCTTTCCCGATGGAAGCTCCTCCACCTTCAGATATTTCGGTTTCCATTCCCTCCCTTCAGAATCCTTCGGAACTCAATCCGCACCTCTTCATTGGGGATATGTGCCATCCCGTCCTCCTCATTCCAGGTAAGGTATCCCAAATGAATCAGCAGCGTCAGCACATCGTCCCGGCTCCTGAAGGTTTCAAAATCATTCTCAAAAAGGCCCGTATCAACCTCTGTCTCTTCTCCTGAAATCAACCGGGAAATGATTTCCTGCAGCCCCTCAAAATCCATATTGATATATGTCATCAGCGCTTCTGCCGCCGAGGTCTTCTGCCAGTAGGAACGGCACTTCCCCTCCTGCATGGCACACATCACAGAATAGGGATTATAAATGGCCCCATGCCCGGGGAAATCATATCCGTCATACCACTGTCTGACTTCCTCAAAATCCATCCCGTATTTCTCACACAGGCTTTGAACCTCACGTTCCGTAAAACCTGTGTATTCCACAAACCTGCCGGGATCCAGAATGGTTACTTCCCTGAAATCCGAGATAGCTGACTGGGAACCATGGCCTGCTGATGCAGGTGAGCATTCCCGTTGTATCTATGTTCTGATTGATCAATGCGATTAATCCGGTCTTATCAACATATTCCGACTGTAGAGCTTTCTGAAATCCTTTATTTCCCGGATTTACATAAATTCCCATCCAAGCACCTCCCTGTGACACCTTTATCTTAAGTTTATGCCGGAATCGGCAATAAGTCAATGTCTTCCGTTCTTTTTTCCGTATATTTTCCATTCTATTGTCATGAATTGCAAAAGACCTCATTTTTATCATCTAATTTTGTCATCATGAAGATCTCTGATCCTTCCTGATACTACAGATAAGAAGAACGGAATCAGGATTGCTTTATAGGACTATGTCCCGTCAGAACATCCCAATATCCCGCCGTCTCTCCCTGCAACCCTCCAGTAACGCCGCCACTATCCCCAGTCCCAGGATACCAGCGCCTGTCAGAGGTACAGACCATTTTGCTCTTGTAATCTCACCGAAGCCGCACAGCACAATGCCGCAGAAAAATACTCCTCCCACCACCGCCGGAAGCACCCAGGCGATGGCCGTGACATAGTTTTCCAGATAATGGGACACCACGAATACCCCCAGGGCCAGCCCTGTGGAAAAAGCGGCCGCAATCAGCAGATGGAAGACCGTATACTCTCCCAGCGTCCAGGGAAACCAGCTGATATAGGCGGTGGAATAAGCGGAAATACTGCAGTTCCAGAAGTCCGTCACCCGATTGCCCGCCGCAATCTTCATGTATACCGCCACAGTCAGAGCCGCGATCAGCACACAGGACAGCAGTACTGCCGCCACTCTGCAGCCGTAATGTCTCCTGCCTTTCTGAAAGCTGTACTGCAGGGACGGCATGCGGCTCCGGTTCTCCGACACCATGTAAGGCAGTATCATAAACAGCATGGCCAGAGTCATGAAAGACCCCGTAAGGCGCAGCACCTCGAAATTAGTATACAGTACACCGCCTGGCATCAATCCATATACTTCCTTCTCGCCTCTCTCCTTCAGTCTTTCCTGCTGGGCCGTCTGGTTTAGATCCTTATAGTACACGGTTCTTCCGGCGGTTTCCTGCTCATAAGTGTCGATGTATTGATTCCAGATCCCGTTTGTCACCTCACTTGTCACTTTCTCTGTGACACGGTCTGCCGGAATCGCATCATATAGCTGAAGCCAGAGTCTGTTATCCTCCTCCAATGTCAGTTCCTTTCCTCTCTGAGAACCTGTAAATTCCCTGAAATTACGGATTCCCAGCTCCTGAAATTCCTGATTGGAGGCAATGTACTGGTCTATCTCATCGTATACGTATTCCGGCTGTCTGCTTTTCAGTTCCTGAAATTCCTCCGGAGTCAATGTCACGCCGTATTCCTCTATAAAGGATTTTACCAGATCTGCCTCCTGATGATAACTAAAGGCATGGGGCTGCCTCACATAGGGTTTCAAAAACAGCATAAAATATAAGGCATAAAATCCTGCCAGATACAAAAGCTTTTTTACTGAGACAATTTTTTTCATTTCCTGCCATACAATCTTCATTCTGCTCTCATTCCCTCTCTATCTGTTTTCTATCTTGATCTACATGCACTCTTTCAGTCCGTCCTTTCTGTCGACAGGCTCCTCTGCATATCGGCTGCTTCCTTACTTCCAGCTGCACTGCACTGTCCGCCATAATCCCGGCCGTTCTTTCCTCCCTCTCACAATTCAGAAGAAACGAAACAATCTTACTACACAGTGCATCAGACATGCCGCCCGGGCTATAAATCTTCCTTCAAAAAATTTCTGCGGCGGCAGATGCACAATGCACCGAATACTCCGGTCCAGAATAGAAGAAGCAGTACTTCATATCCCCTGACTGACAGGAAATTCCCGCCGCAGGCAAACCACCGCCCCGCCTTTCCGGCAAAATCCACCGGGTTACACCGCAAAATAAAGTAGTGAATGGTATCCCTGGGATAATTCTCTGTCAGCGCCGCTGTTCCCAGACAGACCAGGGCCATTTTCCCAAAAGCCCGGAAGGTGTTGTGCCCCTTAAGTACGGCAAAATACGCCATGGCTCCGAACAGCCAGGCCATACACAGCGATACCAGAAATTGCAGTGCCATAAATCCTGCAATGCTCACATGCAGTCTGCTGATCACCGGGTAGAAAGCATCTAACACCATCATGCTCCCTATTTTTACGCCCCACAGCTTCCCCACAGGGAACACCATTCCCGCCATTCCCAGGGTTAGCACCCACACTGCCGCCGAAAATCCTGCGGATACTGCCATCACTGCCAGGAATCTGGTATCATTCACCCTTCTGCCCTGTCTGGTCGTATAGACCACCGGGCCCGTCCTTCGGTCAAAAGGTTCGTTGACACCTTTCAACATCAGGAGAACTGCCCCCAGGATGCATTCTATTGTGGCTGCCAGCGGAATCCATCTGGAAAACAGATCGAAAAATCTTCCGCCGCAGGGGACAAAGAACTGCCTGGCTGTGCCGTCCGCTCTGTTTTGCTCCAGAATAGGCTCCAGTGTCACAAATGCTTTTCTCACATGTTCCGCCGCCTGGTCCCGCAGTTTCATGGAGCTGACGCAGGCATCCGCCAGGTCCTGCGCCTTCATCTCCTCCGCCAGCCGTCCTGCGCCCTCTACCATATTCCGGACAGGTACCTCCCCCGGATGCCTTTTCTCCGCTTCGGCAAAAGCCCTGATAATCTTCTCTTCCGTCTCCGGGCTTACAGATTCCACACCCATCTCCGCCAGATTCCGGGCTGTTTCCGCATATTTCCTCTGCCCCTGGAAATTCCAGAGAATCCAGATGTTTACGACCATCGCTGCCGCCAGAATCAGCCAGAACAGCCTGCTGCTTACAAGTCGCCTGCACTCCTCTTTCACATTCTCTTTCATGTTCTCTTTCCTGTTCCCATTTAAGTCCCTGTCTCATATCCCGAGACTATTCCTTTCCCTGTTCGTCATGCCCTTTCCTGATACGTATAAAGGAACACATCCTCCAATCCCGGCTTGCAGGGACACCATTTTCCCAACCCATTTCCAGAGTCATTTCCAAAATTGCCGCCCAGGCCATTCCCCGATCCGTTTTCCAGATTGTCTCCCAAACCATTTCCCGAACTTTTTCCCAGATTGTCTCCCCGACTATTCCCCTGACTGCCTCCACGACTGATAAAACGCACTGCCACATCGCTTCCCTCCTGCCGCTGAGACACCACCTGGTACTGCTCCTCCCACCGGGGCAGCTGTCCGGCGGGAATTACCGCCTCGAACACCTGCCCCGCAAGTTTTCCGCAGATAGCTTCTACCGTATCATTGCAGTAAATCCGCCTGTCCCGTATCATAATGATATGGTTTGCAATAAACTCCACATCCGACACAATGTGGGTGGAAATCAGCACAAGCTTATCCCTGGACAGGGCGGCCAGGATCTTGCGAAACCTCATCCTCTCTCCGGGGTCCAGCCCAGCGGTGGGCTCATCCAGAACCAGAATACGTGGATCATCCAGCAGTGCCTGAGCAATACCCACACGCTGCACCATGCCGCCGGAAAATTTCTTCATTTTCTTCTTCCCCTCCCCGGACAGCCCTACCAGCTCCAGTACGCTGCCTATCCTTTCCTGCAGCTTTTCTCCGGGCATGCCTTTCAGGATACCGATATAGCGAAGATACTTTTCCGGTGTGTAGTCCCTGTAATATCCGAAATCCTGAGGCAGGTACCCCAGTTCCTCCCTGTATGCGCCGTCCAGCTTCCTGATGTCCTCCCCGTTATACTTAATCTGTCCCTCCGTGGGAAAAAGCAGTGTGGTGATCATTTTCAGCAGGGTGGTTTTCCCGGCCCCGTTGGGCGCAAGCAATCCATAGACGCCGTTTTCCAGTTCCAGATTTACATCCTCCAATGCGGTAAAATTCTTATATTTTTTCGTCACATGTTCAATTTGAAGCATCCGTATACTCCTTTCTAAACGTAAGTGTAGTCATAAACAACAGCTGCCGGAAATAGAGAATTGCAGCCCCGGCTCCCACAGCCAGAAACAGATACACCGGAATGCGCCCCAGCAACTCGCCGTAAGCATAGGTGAAATTGAAAAATGCCGCCAGATTCACCGACACCCATCCCACGCAGACCGCCGCTGCCCAGCCAAAACGTTTTCCTTTTTCAATCCCTGCCATTAACAGTACGGAAAAACAGGCGAGAGCACTGAAGGAAATCGCCCCCAGCCGCAGGCCGTCCGCCTGATAACGCAGAATCAGCACCAGCACATACAGACCGTTGCAGCCCATGCCCAGCAGACTGGCCGCAAGCATTCTGGCGGCAAGGACGTGAAAAAAGGTGTATTTGCAGGACATCTGCAGCCCATAGACATCACTCTGGGCATCCTTCATCCAGAACAGCAGGAAGATACAGCCGTAAAGCAGTGGAGAACCAGAAAATACAGCCATATCCATGCTGACGCCCTGACTTCGGGCGCCCTGGGTCAGCAGATACAGCAGGCAGACAGTTACCGCAAAGGAAATACAGAGCACATCCGCCATACCCGCATACACCTGTCCTATGCCGATGCCCCGGAACATATCTTTAAGGAAAGCCGTCATGCTGAGAGGTTCCGCACTGTCTGTTTTGTTGCTCGCTTTCGCCCTGGATGCTCCATGTTTTACCGGAACATTTGAGGGTTCTTCATTTCTTATCAGAAGCATGCTTTTTTCTCTGCTGAGTATTGCTTCCGCCAGTTTTTCACTCTCCTCCCTTACCTCTGCCTTTGACCACATTTTTTCTAAAAATTCTCTGTCTCGTGCCTCCATCTGCCATCCCTCCCCGCTGTTTCGCATCCTTTATCCGCTATCTCTCCTCGCAGCTTCACATCTTTCATCTGCTATCTCTCCTTGCTCTTTCGCATCTTTCAGCTTCGCCGCTGCCCAGTTTTCGTTTCTGCCTCCGATTCCAGTTCTTATATTTTCTCCCTTACCCCCTGTCTTCCTGCCGCCCCTGCCTCTTATTCTTCCTTCAGCAGCCTTTTTCTCGCCCGGTAAATGGCAATTTTAATCTGAGGAACGTTTTTACCCAGTATCCCGGCAATTTCCTGGTAGCTTCTGTCCTCCACCGCATACAGATACAGGGCCTTTCTCTGGACCTCCGGCAGCTTTTCTATCTGCTCTGTCACTCTTCTCACCCGTTCTCTCCTGAAATACTCCTCTTCCGGCAGTCCTTCCCGGCTGTGTTGTGCTTCCAGCCAGGATTCCTTTTCCTCTTCCAGAAGGATTTCCCGCCTACCGGTTTTCCGCAGACAGTCAATGGATTTGTGCTTCACCAGAGTATAAAGGTAGGTGCGGAAGGAGCAGGATGGGGCATATCTGCGGCGCTGCACATAGATATCCGCGAAGCAGTCCTGAGCAATATCCTCAGCCTGCATTTTATCATGAACCATACGCTCTGCAGCCCGTATGGCTTCCCGATAATAGCGCAGAACAAGCACCTCGAAGGCTTCCCTGTCATCCCGGGCCGCCAGTTCCATCAGTTCATTGTCTGTCTTTTTCTTCAGGCTGTACTGCGCCACCTTCCGCACCCTCCTTTCCCCCTTCGTCAACATCCGTTTTTGTTACAATATCATGCCCTTTCATAACCTGCAACCCTCAGACTTCCCGCATAATTTTGAAGTTCTTCCCAGGTTACTGTTCACAGGTAGTTCCATCCGTTGCTGTGGACGGAATGAACCGCAACTCTTCCCACATTACCTGTCTGTCACTATATTACTCGTATGCAAAAATAGAAAGTTACACTCCAACCATAAAATTACTGCTAAAAAAGAGAGCGACAGACACTTGACACTTTCACAGATATGTGATAATTTATTGAAAATTATTCTGGAAAATATGGAAAATTATTTCAGAAAAAATTCAGGAGACTTCAAATCATGAAACCCAAAATGATATTAACAGACCTTGATCATACCCTGCTTCATTCTGACGGCAGCATCTCAGAGTACACAAAACAGGTCCTGAAAAAATGTCAGAGCCAGGGAATTCTCATCGTGATTGCTACCGCCAGATATTGGATAGGAGCGGAACGATATATAGACGAAATCAGGCCGGACTATGAAATCACAACAGACGGGACCCTGATTCACCGGCAGGGAAAACAGATTTACAGCTGCAGCATGGATCAGAATGCTGCGAATCGCATCATACAGGATTTGAAAAGGCAGAATCCGGATACGGAGATAACTGTGGCGGCAGGTCGGCAGGTTTTCTGGAACAGCCGCCACATATCTGAATCCGAGAAACTGCACAAAGCTATTTTTCATGATTATGAAAGGCCTTTGGACTGTCCTGTCAATAAAATTGTGGCAGAACTTTTTGACAGTAAGATCGCCACGGAAATTGCAGATAAAAATCATTGTCGTCTGCAATGTTACCGTGGCGAAAACTGGTATGCTTTCCTGCCTGAAAATTCAGGTAAAATACAGGCAATTACAGAATTGGCAAAGCTGCTGCACATCTCGCTCCATGAAATCGTCTCTTTTGGCGATGACAGAAACGATATGGAAATGCTCCGAATCTGCGGCAAGGGGGTAGCTGTCTCCAATGCCGTTATGGATGTAAAAGCTGTGGCTGATGATATTACATTGTCAAATGATGCGGACGGCGTGGCCGACTGGATTCATAAACATATACTCGCATCCCTGTAGTCCTCCAATCATAATCCGGCAGAGCATATAGATAAATCCCGGCTTAGATAGAAATCACACCCAGCACTTTCAGAATCTCGCCCACCAGAATCACCACCAGACACACAGGCGCAACCCAGCGGATCATAACCACAAACAGCTTCTTTCTCTTAAAGCTTCCGGAAGCCTCCACCTCATCAGATACCACTTTGGTTCCCACCACATGACCTATCAGGATGCAGGTGAGGAAAGCCACAATGGGCATGAGGATGGAATTGGATATAAAATCAAAGAAATCCAGGAAGGCCATACCCAGCACCGTCACAGCCGAAAGCGGCCCATATCCCAGACAGGACAGCGTACCCAGAGCCAGAATGCCCACCGTAACCACAAGCACGGAAACGTTCCGATTCCAGTGAAGCCTGTCCATAAACATGGATACCACCGTCTCCATCAGAGAAATTGCGGAAGTGAGCGCCGCGAACAGCACCAGCAGGAAAAACACCATACCAATCAATTTACCTCCGGTCATGGCTCCGAAGACCTTCGGCAGCGTCACAAACATAAGGCCCGGGCCCGCATTGATATCCGCACCGCCGGAAAAGGCAAACACCGCAGGAATGATCATCAGTCCGGCAATAAAGGCAATCGCCGTATCAAAAATCTCAATCTGTCCCACGGATTTCTCCAGATTCTCTTCCTTCTTCATATAGGAACCATAGGTAATCATAATGCCCATGGCCAGGGACATGGAATAAAAAAGCTGTCCCATAGCCGCCAGAACCGTGGTGGTAGAGAAATCCTTAAAGTCCGGAAGCAGATA
>JAAWLQ010000076.1 GCA_022797995.1 Lachnospiraceae bacterium | reverse complement strand
ATCGTCAGGATCCGTTTCGGATAAGGGTTCATTGGCAGGCACCTCGCTGAAAAGAAAAGTCCCACCGGGTTGCGCATGGTAAGACCAGAGGCGTGGTGGGTTCTGTTAGAATCAGTATAGGGGATAAAGGGGAGAAAGTCAAGACTTTTCGACGGGTTTGAAGAAGAAATATGGTCAGCGAACGACTTTTAGGCAGAAATGGTATGGAATATTGGCGAATGAAAAATGACTGTTCAGATGCATGCGGAACTAAATCAGGGAGGAAAGAACAATGGTAATCGGAATCTTCGGAGAGAGCTGCACGGGTAAATCCACCCTTGCGGACAAATTAAGAGAGAGCATAAAGGCACAGGTTTACACAGGCAGGGATTATCTTCGGCTGGAAAAGAACGAAACAGCCGCGAAGGAGTACTTTCAGAAAAAGCTGCGGGAAGCTGTAAACGGCGAGAACATTATCTATGTCATTTCAGAAAAAGAACATTTGCCGCTATTGCCCGAAGGAAGTATCCGCGTTTTGGTAACGGCAGATCTGGAGGTCATAAAGACACGATTTGCCGGGCGAATGCACGGGAATCTGCCGGCGCCGGTGGCGGCTATGCTGGAAAGAAAGCATGGATGCTTTGACGCGGAGCCTCATGACTTCCATGTAGTTTCCGGACAAACGAACATCGACGAGGTATGCGGAAAGATTGTGGACATAAGTACCTTATAATCATACAGGATGTGAAACAATCTCAAATCAATCCAACATCTTCTCTTTTTTACAGTATTTATGTTTGATTTTCCTTATCTCAGGAACAGAAATGCCAATAATCTGCTATAAAATTGTAGTGCATTATTGCACTTTTTACTATTCTGCCTTATAATATTGCTGTAAGGATAAAATTTCCACCATAAATATTGTGATTAAGGACAAAAAGTGAATTTTTGGAAGTTCCATGGTTTTAGCATGGAAGGTTTCAAGATTTTTTCATTAAGAGAAAAGAGGGAATTCTATGATTCGTGTGGCAATCTGCGACGATGCGGAGGAAATTCTGGAGGAATTGTCAGGGTATCTGCGGCAGGTATCAAAAGAGACAGAAGAAGGTTTGGAGATAGCCTGTTTCCGACGGGCAGAAGAGCTGGAATTCAGAATAATGGAAAAATGGCAGTATCATGTGGTGTTCCTGGATATTGAGCTGGGAAATAGGAATGGAATTGCCATAGCGGCACGTATCAGAGATAAGTATCCGGGAACAGTGGTCATCTTCATAACAGGACATGAGCAGTATGTCTATGATTCTTTTAAAGTTCAGCCTCTGGATTTCCTCAGGAAGCCCCTGCGACGGGAGAATGTGGAAAGCACATTTCTCAGGGCATTAAAACAGTGCGATATCATGCCAGTATGGGAATATAGCAGCAGAGAAGGTCTTTATCAGGTGCCATTAGCGGAAGTATGTTACTTTATCAGTGATAAGAGAACGGTGAAAATGCAGACCAGAAAAGGAGAGCAGACCTTTTATGGAAAGCTGGATGACACAGAGAAAAAGCTTGCTTTGCGCAGTGTAAATTTTATTCGTATCAGCAAGTCAGTGATTATCAATATGCGTTATGTGAGAAGGATTGATTATCGTACAGTGAGGCTGGAGAGTGATGAAGCTTCCTGGGAATTTAACATCAGCCAGGCTTACCGGGGACAGGTGAGAAAGTATTGTATTGACATGTGGAAAAACTGAAATTGTATAAGGAGAATAAATATAGAAGCAAAAGAAAAGGGGAAGAGAAAAAGGGATGGAAATGGAATCCGTTATAATGGATGTAATCGTCAGCCTGACACAGATGACGGTATATGCGATTTATCTGAAGGAGACTTTAGGGTTTCGCCGTTCGGGCTGGTGGCTGCCGGTGTGGTGGGCCGCTGTCGAGACAGCCGGCTGGGCAGGCACCGTCTCAGGTATTCCGTGGAACAATGCGCTTGCCTACCTGTTGGAGCTGGAAATTGTCGTTTTTGGAATGTGCAGGGGACATTTTTTGAAAAAAGCATTTCTTGCTTTGGTCTATGATGTGGCAGTGACTGCGATGGAAGTCATCTGTATCAATGCGTTTATTCTGTTTAATATCTGCGATCTGGAAAGAATGACGGAAAATTATCTGCTTTCTGCTTCTGTATTGCTGATGGTTCAGATGTTCATTCTATTCCTGAGTCAGCTTGCCATTATTGTCTGGAAAAAGCATGGAGATGGTGAAGTGGCAGGGAGAAACTGGGCGGGACTGTTCGGAATGTGCGGAGGATGCTTTGCGGTAGTCGTAATTCTGGCTATGAATGCAGTCAGTCAGGACGCCTTTTCATTGGGGCAGATTATCGTGTTGACCATTTTGGTGGCTTTGAATTTCTTAAGCTATTCCTTTTATAACCTGTCGGCGGAAAGAACCAAAGCAGTTGCAGAAGCAAAAGTGTATGAGAAGCAGATTGAAATGTACCAGGACTGGTATGAGAGTATCCGCGCGAGCCGTCAGGAGCTGCATTCCTTCCGGCATGATATGAAGAACCATATGAATGTGTTGCGTGGCCTGTGCCGTAAGGAAGGAAGCGGGAAGGACCGCCTGGAAGAAATCGGCAAATATGTTGAGAGAATCAGTATGGATTATCTGGAAATAGCCGACACAGTAGATTCTGGGAATCCAGTGCTGGATGTAATAATCAGTACAAAAAGGGTTCTTGCAGCATCGAGAGGAATTGATATGGAGGTAAAGCTGCTGGTCCCGGAGGGAATGCATTGCCAGGGAGTGGATATGGTAATCCTTCTGGGGAATCTGCTGGATAATGCCATAGAGGCCTGCGAGAAGACAGGATCTGAAAAGCGAGAGATTGGATTGGAGGTACGCTACCAGATGGCAAATTTACTTATCATTCTTAAGAATACATATGACGGACACCTGGACGGTAGAACTTCGGAGACAGGAGTGCTCATCGGAACAGATAAGGAAGATGAAAAATTACATGGAACGGGCATGAAGAATATGCTGAAAGTCATTGAAAAGTACAATGGCATGATGGAATGGGGGGCAGAGGAGAAGGTATTCAGAGCAAAAATATTGTTGTATGGAGTTGGCTGCGAATGAAAATATGAATGCCGTATCTATGACTGAAAAGTCAGGGGTGCCTCGGATTGCAATCGACCGTTTTGTCAGATGAATTATTGCAATAACAGGACGAATAATGACAAATGTAACACAAAGCGGCAGAAATATATTATACTGAAATAGCCCAATAAACAGGGTGTTACATAAGAAAAGGGGATGAGGAAATGACGAATTCTGTAAAGAAACTGCTGTGTGAAGGGCCAGTTGCTGTGGGGGACAGGGCGAACCGACAAGGATGTCCGATTATTATGTATCAGCCGTAGGCATGCAGAAGAGGAGAGCGCAGGGAGAACAACATTGTACAAAAAAACTGGTTTGAGTTTCCAATAGCGAATTATCCTTTGAGGAATTATCGGATGAGAATAAAATTGCCATGGGAGCAGCTGATAAAATGGAAGAATGCGGAGACTGATAGTTTGATACGGAAAGCAAAATGAAAGAATATAACATTGAATTACTTTTTGCAATTATTCGTTTGAAGGGATATATAAATATTCGTGTAAGCGGATATAGCATGAATCCTACTCTATATGAGGGGGACAGCATTACAGTACAAAGGGCTGATATATATGCGCCGGGGGATATTCTTGTATTCAGATATAGAAGTACGGAGTTATTGGTTCATAGGCTGCTTTTTGTCAAAGAGAATAATGAAAAATTCCCTTGTTTCATTTGCAAAGGTGATAATGCGTTTCGATTGGAGGATATAGGAACAAAAGATATTGTGGGAAAAGTTATCATGATTAATGGAAGTCAAATTGTTCCATGGCCTTCGGACCTGATAAGGCTGTCTTATGAAATGAGTAAACAGGTAGTCAGGGATGGGTATGATTTAATAAAGATTAAAAAATCCCCCCAATATGAACAGTATATAGGCCGGATAAAGAATATTTACAAGGAACGAGAGGAGATACGAATGTGAATAGTGAAAAAATATATTATGATAAACGTAATTACATAAAACCAACGGAGGATAATTGGCAGGAAGTATTATTTGAATTAACATCATACTGTAATTTAAATTGTCCATTTTGCTTAAATGAATCTTCTGCCGAAAATAAGGAATATATGACATTTGATAATTTTAAGATAATGGTAGATCGTATAAAGAACAAGGTAAAACTTTTGCAGCTGAGCGGCGGAGAGCCTTTAGCGAACCCGTATATTTTTGAAATGGTGGACTACTTGATTGAAAATAGAGTAACATTTCATATTAATACAAATGGGATGCTGCTGACAGAGAAGATGATAGAAAAAATTGCAAATTATCCAAGGGCATCTATTCAGTTTAGCCTGGATGGAGTAAACGCTGAAACAGATGATAGTTTGAGATGTAAAGGACATTTTGAGCGAATTGTTTCCATTATGCGTCTCTTCCATGAACGGGGATTTAGAAAGGGCGTAGTAAAAATGGTAATTAATCGTCTGAATTATTGCCAGATTAAGGACTATTTTAATCTGGCAATGGAGTATGGATTTTTACCTACATATGCTTTTTTGGTTAAATCAGGACGGGCACATAATATCTGGGATGAACTGAATATTGATGATAAACTTAAATTTTCCGCACGGGAAGAGATAAGAGAACTGCTGGACAGGCATAGTGACTATATTCGCGGTTTTGGTACAGAATCGACAATGTTTTACCTAAAAAATATGAATATTGACTATGTTGGAGAATGTCATTTCAACTTAGGACATTATAACTTCTCACCCACAATACATGCGGACGGATCAGCACAGCCGTGTGAAGGATTATTTCAGAAGGAATTTTGTATTGGAAACCTTCTTTATGAATCTCCGGATGAAATATATACGCATGGAAATAAGCTGGTAAGAGAATTTGCGGAAGAGGTTCGGAAAAGAAGACAAAGATTGGATAATGAACTTTGCAAAGATTGCATACTTAACTCTACTTGTGGTAAAGGATGTATTGCAGAATCATATAATGCAGGTGACTTTTATGGGAAACCAGCAGATTGCGGGATGAGAAAGCGGGATTTTATGTATAATGCTTTAAATAAGGAGATTATGTATTAATGAGATTGCTGAATCAAAATGTGCAGTGGCATTTAACGGAAGTATGCTCTAACAGATGCAAACATTGTTATATTGGAGAGAGCACCAATAATAAAAGAAGAGAAAGTCAACTTGACTTTAATGGATTATTGAGTATTTTGAACAATATAGGTGAATTTGAAAAGAAATATGATATGTCTGTGGGCGTATATTCATTGACAGGGGGAGATCCTTTTGAACATCCTGACTTTGAAAGATTGCTGGAGGAGCTTTATTTAAGAAATAAAGTAATAAAAATATTAGGAATACCGGAACGAATAACAAAAGAAACACTTGCATTGCTTGATAAGTTTCATGTGGATACATATCAGTTGAGCTTAGACGGAATGCAAGAGACACATGATACAATACGGGGAAACGGCAGCTTTAACAAAACAATAAATGCGATAGAAATGCTTAACCAGTATAGCAGGATACATCCTCATATTATGTATACATTGCATGAAAAGAACTGTGAAGAATTGTTTGAGCTGATTGAGTATCTGGATTCTTTGGGCTTAGACGTCTCGTTTTCTTTCGATTTTCTGGTATTGCAGGGACAGGCAAAAAGTAATTTCAATATTATGGATAAAACCATGGTTGACAGAATATTGGAAAAATACAGAAAAAAGCTGCTGGAATTAAAGGAGAGAGGAAGTGAATTAGTTTTAAGAGAAAAGGTCAAATTATTTGAAACATTTAATGTGAAGGATGCAAATGTAAAATTCAAACAGTATTCATATGTTTCCGGCTGTCCTTGTGGAATTGGAAGTGTATCTATTTTACCTAACGGAGATTTGCTTCCCTGTAGGAGGCTGCCGATTACAATCGGAAATTTAACACGGGAAAAATATTCCGATCTGTTTCTCAACAATGTGACGATGAGAAAATTAAGACGTATTTCTTCTTATAAATTGTGTTGGGATTGTGACTATGCGAAAGTGTGTCGCGGCTGTCCTGCTCTTTCGTACTCAACCACAGGGGATGCATTTGGGGAACTGATATATTGTAACAGGAAAAAGAAAATTGAGCCGGAATTGAATGAACCGCCTCTTGATTGCACTGAAGAGGAAGAATTTGAGTATATTGTGAATAATCCCTCTTCGGCAATACAGAAAGAAGGGATTGAGGATAATATGGAAGCAATTAAATACGATATATTTCGACGTTATCTGCTGGGATGATTCTTTAATGCAGGATGCATAACAGTTATTCTGTTTGCATAGTTTCTTTTGCATAGATAGGAAATACTATTAAGAAAGGAGAAATAGACATATGATCAAAATGGAAGAAAAAGAAGCAACTTGTTCCAGTTGGGTAAAGCCAGAGATTACTATAATTAATCTGAAGGAATACGAAAATGCAATCCTTGCAAATGCAAGAAGCGGCGGGGGTTGTGGATGCGATTGGTCTGTAGGGTGTAAGATCTATTTTTAGCTGTACAAAGCATTCAAATGGATTTTTTATCTAAAGAGCTTTAGGCGATACATCTGATCTATGCAAAAGGGATATGGACTCAGCGGGGAATATTATTATATCTTTGGTGTTTAGATATTGACTTATTTATAGTAATATTTTTCGTTGAGTTCTAATTAAATACCAGAAAGGTTTGAATATGGCTGAAATATACTATAAATTATCTGAAAAAGTAAATATGGAAAAAATGGATGAAGGTGCAATATTATCTATTGAAGGTTCGGAAAATGTAATATGTTTGGGACGGTGGGAATGTGAAATCCTTGATCTGATTACTCAGGAGGAGTATGGAAATGTAGTAAGCAGCATGTATGATAAATACCATGATAGCAGCATAGAAAATGACATGACTGAATTTTGCAATAGATTGAAGGAGCTTGGCATTATTAAAACAGAAAAATGAGAAGGCTATATTTGACGATTCCTCATGTGAGTCCGAACCTGGAAATATTTTGTCGGAATGAAAGAATTATGGATTACATATATAATATGTTTTTTCCTTATATATCAGAAGTTCCGGACGAAACTAAGATATATGAAAAATTATTTTTTTATAAAGACCAGCAGGGAGAGCTATATGTTGAGGGAACTTATAAAAAGGAAAAATCAGAGGTAGGTATTATTCCGTATATAGAGGATTATTTATTAGTAAACGCTGTCCTTGAGAAGGGATATCTCATGCTTCATGGGGGAAGTGTTGCACATAACGAATTCGCATTTGTTTTTTTGGCGGACAGTATGATGGGAAAAAGCACCATGATGACACATTTATGTATGAACGGTTTTGAATACATAACAGACGACAGATTATTGATCGATACAGTTAATGGTGTAATATTGCCATATAATAAAACTATAATGTTGAGACCGGAAGGCAAAAAGGTCTTGTATGAAAAGTATAATCATAGCTTTCCAACTACATTATATCATTATGGAAAAATAAATCGAGAGTTTTATTTTCCTGAACTTTGCAGGAAAAAGGCCACAAAAATATCAAAAATTTTTATTCTGGAGAGAAGAGAGGAACACAAATTAAGGATAGAGACAATCAAAAACAGTGAGAGACTGCAAGAATTGTTAAAATATAGTCTTTCAATCAGGAGTTGCAGATACCTTTGTGATTATGTCAGCCTGTGCGATATAGGAATCGAAAAAATATATTACTTTGATTTGGATGAGGTCTCAAATTTTCTTAAAACCTACGGCTGATTAAGTTTAATTATCTTTATTGTTTTGCCTTGTTATTTTTGACTTTTCAAACAATATGGCCCTCTATTTAGTGGCGTGGTATAATTTGCATAAAACATATAATATATTCAAAAAACATATCAGGAATCATATTGTTAACAGGAATTAGACTATGAAATGTTGCTTTGTACAAGTATGGCTGAAAGTAAGGGGGTATGGGAAATGAAAAAAACAGTAACGCTCATGGGGGCTTTCCTAATTGCGCTGTCTATGCTGTGCGGCTGCGGAAAAAAGGACGGTGCGCTGACAGTCTATATAGTGCGGTCCGAAGCGCTGTATGCCGATGCAGCAGGAAAGTTCGCACAGGAGCATCCGGAAGTAAAAATGAATCTCGTCTATCTGGAGTCCTATGACGAGGTGAAGGAAAGGCTGGACACGGAGCTTATGAGCGGCGAAGGACCGGACGTATTGCTTTTTAACAGCCTGTATAACGCGGTAGATCCTTATAAATTATCCGCGGGCAAGGCATTGCTGGCATTGGACGAACAGGTGGAGGCCCTGCCTGAGGGGAGTTATCTTGACACGATTATCCGTGCCGGCAGACTCAATGGGCACCAGTACTTTATCCCTCTGAGCTGGAATCTGTTGCAGGCTTATTCCACGCAGGAAAAGGCGGAAAAGATAAGCGAAAGCGGCGATTTATATGCTGCCCTGGCTGCGGAGGCCCAGGCCCTTGAAGGGGATGAGGCCTATGGCGCTTCCAGCCTGCAGCTGGGCCGCGGGGACGTGTTGAATCTCTTCCTGGAGACATCGGGGAGCGGCCTGATAGATACGGAGAGCGGGGAATCAGCCGTGGAGGAAGAAGAATTCCGCCGGATGGCTGATTTTGTAAAAGTATTTTATGACAATATGGAAAAAACCAGGACGATCTCGGGAAGATACCAGAACGATTTTGCCGGGGCGGTTTCCCACTTTACCTGGTTATTGGAGAATTACTCTTTCATGAATAATCTGAGGTACTATCAGACGGTGTATCCCAAAATGGTAAACGAAGAAATGTCATTCGCTCCATTTGAGCGGATGGACGGCGACGGGCTTACGGCGCAGGTAATCCAATACGGCGCAGTGAACGCCAATACGCGGAATGCGGAGGATGCATGGAAGCTCTTGAAATACCTGATGGATGCGCCCATGACAGTAAATTTTCCCAAGTATGAGGCGAAAAGCGTTTATTATGCGCCGGTAAGTGCGGCGGTTTATGAGGAGAGCGTAGAGACGCTGAGCTCCGAATCCGGTTTCGGCCCGGGATGGCAGGTGGAGCCTTTGAACGAAGCCAATGGGCAGCTGCTTTTGGAGATCCCGGGGAGGATTCAGGAAGCCGTCATCCCCAATGGGGCGCTGGGGAATCTGATGCAGGAATGCATGGAGCCGTATTTTCTGGGGAAGGATTCCTTTGACAACTGTTACGACAAAATGATGCAAAGGATGAAACTGTACCTGAATGAGTAATGCAGAGAGCAGGGGGCTGAGCTGTATCTAATGGAATAATGGAGAGGACCGGAGCAAAATGAGACATTGGCGAAAGGCAAAAAAGCTGTTCTTTGTTCTGCCAGGCATGGCGGGAACGATATTATTTTATCTGTTTCCCCTGTGCTATTGTTTCTTATATGCATTCAGCGGCACGCCGGGGCGTTTTACTTTCGGCGGGCTGGTAAATTATAATTCCCTGTTCCACTCGGATTCTTTCCTTCTGGCGCTGGGAAATACCTGGCTGATGATGGCGGCATGTGTGGGAAGCCTTGCAGTGCTTTCGCTGTTTCTGGTCTATATTCTGGATGCCTCAAAAGGGGTGCTGGGAGTGCTGCTGGTGTTTTCTCTGCCCATGCTGCTTCCCGCCACGTTGATCACGCGGTGTATGGAGGGAGCGCAACTGTCTCCGCGGCTTATGCTTCTGCTGATTTATCTGTGGAAGTACATGGGTTTTCATGTGTTACTGCTGAAGATGATGGAGCTGACCATGAGCCCTGAGTGGATAGAAGCGGCGGTGCTGGATCACGCGCGCAAATGGCAGGTTTTCTATAAAATTAAGTGCTGGTATCTGTGGCCCTATATCCGTTTTCTGCTGATCTTTGACGGAATCTGTTTTTTCCGGCTGTTCCGGGAAAGCTATCTGCTCTATGGGGAATATCCGCCGGATGAAGTATATGTGGTAAGCAATTTCTTTTTTAACAATTTTCAGAATCTGAATTATCAGCGTCTGTCTGCAGCGGCGATTGCCGCGTTGGTTCCTGTTCTGATCTTAAATGGTTTATTGTTAAAGGTGGGAAGAAAGCATGAGATGGTATAGAACGCCGAGGGCGATACAGAGGGGAGTGCTGATACTGTTTGGAGGGTTTATCCTGGCGCCTCTTATATGGGTGGTGTTGCGTTCCTTTGAGAATCCGGTTCCCTATAAGGCAGAAAATATTTTTATGTTTTTGTACCGTTATTTGTCTCCGGGGCAGTACACAGATGTATTGTTTCATAATCTGGAATATTGGATATCCTACTGGAATACCCTCCTTCTGACGGTGCCGACGCTGCTTTTGGCGATGTTTCTCGTTTCTCTGGCGGCATATGGCCTGACAATTATGGGGGATAAGGCGCAGAACCGTATTCTTTCCGGGTACGCGGTTCTGGCGCTGCTTCCCATGCAGATGCTGCTGGTGCCCCAGCTGATTGCCCTTTCCAATATGCACCTTAAGGGCTCCAGGCTGGCGGTGATCCTGATCGGCAGCTTTACGCCCTGGTACCTGTTTTTCCTGCATCGCCTCTGCCGTCGGGTACCTGACAGCGTGTTTGAGATGGCGAGGATAGAAGGCGCGGGGGAGTGGACCATATTCCGCAGGATCGCGCTGCCCCAGATGAGGATGGGGCTTCTGGTGTTCGAAATCATAGTCAGTGCAGATTTGTGGGGCATGGTGGAAGAGCCTCTGGTTTACATACAGGATATTACGAAATATCCTCTGTCAGTGCTCTTTGCAGAAGCGGAGGAAGGGCTGTCTTATGCCGGGGCCGTGCTTTTTTCCCTCCCGGTGGTGGTGCTGTTCTTAAGCGGGATACGGGGCGTTATGGAAAAGGAGGGGATACAGGGATGAAATATCGGTTTGTAATGGCGGCGGCAGGCATGCTGCTGGCAATAGGTGCCTGCACATTGATTTCCGCGAAGAATTATGCGGAGGATCTGGCTGTGGTAACGTTGACATCCACCGCGCCCAACGCGATCCGACAGGAGCTTACGGTGGAGGGTGAAGTGTTTTTCGAAGAGATTTCCGAGATAAAGCTGCCGGCGGGCTGTACCGTGGAGGCGATTTTTGCCGGAGAGGGCGCCTGGCTTAAGGCAGAAGAGCCCATCCTGAGGTTAAAGGAGAGCGACCTGCAAATCGCTTATTATGAGATGCTTCTGCAGGCGGAAGGCCTGGAGGAGACGGCGGAGGTGGAAGCGGAGGAAATCCGGGGGGAGCTGGCTGCATGGCAGCTGGTGCAGCTGAGGGAGGAGCTGGAAATTCTGGAAGAACTGATTTCCCGGGAGGGCCTGATCTGTGCCCGGGAAGAAGCCTATGTCATATATCAGGGCTGTGAGGACGGAAAGAGGACGGGCGGGGAGACCGTGCTGAAGCTGGGGCTGCCGGAAAAGGGATATCGTCTGGAGTGGGCGGTGGATGTGTCCGACTTCCGGGAATTTACCTCGGGGAGCGCCGTGATAGGGGAGGACAGAATGAAGCTGAATCTGGAGCAGCCCGTTTATAAGAACGGAAGCTATCTCTACAGTGTCAGGCTGGAGGGGGAGGAGAGATATGCCCAGGGGTATCCGGCGCGGATAGAGCTGCGGTATGTGAGCAAGGATTACCCCATGACGATTCCAAGAAGCTGCGTCAGGTATGATGGGACAGGCGCGGCCTATGTGTATGAGGTGGTGGAGCAGCAGCGCAATTTTGGGAAAGAGTATGTGGTGTGGAAAACCGGGATTACTATCGTGGACCAGGACGAGGTGAATGTGGCGGTGAAATCGGCGCTGTCCGATGTGGTGTCCCGCAGCTCCAGGGAACTGTCGGATATGGATGCGGTGGCTGTGGTGGAAGAGTGAAAAAGGAATACATTCCCCGAGATTTTAATATATCAAAAGTGGGAATTGAGTAGGATACTGGCAAATGAGAAAATCTGTCTATTTAAGATATCTTACTGCGAGAAACGCGACCCGGATTTTGATTCCAAAATGTATGATGTCCTTGTTATTTATAAAACGCTTTCCCTGTAGTATGACGAGGAGGGGCATCTGCGTCCTTTTGAAGGGATGCCGGTTCATACCCCTGTCCTATGATGAAAAGCC
>JAAWLQ010000075.1 GCA_022797995.1 Lachnospiraceae bacterium | reverse complement strand
CACTTGTAATTTATATATATTTCTATTATCATCTTCTATTTCTACTATAGCTCCAAATGATTTATTGCTTTTCTTACTTTGACGAGATACTTTTCCATAATATAACTCTCTAAAATCAGAAATATTTATTCCTGGCAAAACCGTGGCACCTATCCCTCTTGCCTTTGGAACTGCTTTCTCATTTTTTAATGTGATTAAGTCGCTTTTTGCAAAAGTATTCAATGAAAGATTAATCGCCTGTATAACTGTAGTCTTTCCACAACTATTTTCTCCCATAAGGACAGTAAACGGCTTTAAGATTATCTCATTATTCTTAAACTTTTTAAATCTTTGTAGTTTTACCTTTGTAATCAAAATAGTACCCCCTTTTTACAAAATTACTCTTATCAATATCAGAAACCACATCAATCGGTTCGATGTTACCCCTGTTGTAGAATTTAGACTGCTTCCTTAAGTATAAATCTTCCTTTTCTTTCATAATAATCTCATTATACATGTTTCTCATATAACCCACAAGAAAATTACCCAAATTTCCGTAATAAATATTCAGCCTCACCAGACAAAACAGGACAGAGTCAGTTCGGCCACTCCCGATCGAACTGACTCTGTCCTGTCTTTGAACATCTTCTGTCTTTCACGCAGGCTCATCCCTGCTCGAACTTCTCCCTCAGCTTCAGCAGCGCCTTCTTCTCAATCCGGCTCACATAACTTCTGGATATCCCCAGCTTCTCCCCAATCTCATTCTGCGTTACCTCCCGGTTCCCATACAGGCCATAGCGCATGATAATAATCTGTCTCTCCCGTTCTGTCAGATTGGCGTCTATCAATGCAAACAATCGTTTTATATTTCCGGTCAGTTCCATATTTTCAACGATGTCCGGCTGATTCTGCTCAATCACATCCACCAGGTGAATCTCGTTGCCCTCCTTATCCTGGCCAATAGGCTCGAAAAGGGATACTTCCCGGGAGGATTTCTTCTTCCCCCGCAGAAACATCAGTAGCTCGTTTTCAATACATCTGCACGAATATGTGGCCAGCCGTCCCTTTTTCTCGTCAAAGGTCCTGATGGCCTTTATCAGACCGATACAGCCTATGGAAATAAAGTCCTCTATATCCTCGTCCGCATTCTGATACTTTTTGACAATGTGAACCACCAGGCGCAGATTTCGTTCCACAAGTATCTTCTGGGCCCGTTCGGCCTCCTCAGGGGAGCCATCGCGCAGTAAACGGATATATTCCGCTTCCTCCTCCTGAGTCAACGGCTTTTGAAACGTCTCCAAATCCTACCCCCACGGATTACTCTTAACATTATTTTATGTGTCAGACTTATCCATGGTGCCTGTCATGGGGAAAGGAATTTCCCGGACATTCTATAAAATGCTCAGTGGAAACTGATCATTCTTCCATACCCATTTCTGTAAACCGCACAAAATTCTTCCACAATTCCGCCTTCGCAGTGGATACCGCAGACGCGCCTGCGGCAAACGCGGCCCGTATCTCCTCCGCAGTCTCAATCAGCCCGCCCGCAATCACCGGCGTTTTGCCGGAAGCCGCCAGCTTCGCAATGACCTTCGGCAACAGTCCGGGCATCACCTCTATCATATCGGCTTTACTGGTCTTCAGCGTTTCCTCCGCGGTGCGCACCGATTGCGAATCCACCATAAAAAAGCGCTGTACCGTAAGCAGCCCAATCTCCTTCGCCTGCCGAATCATCCCCGCCCGGGTACTGATAATCCCGTCCGCGCCCTGCTCCTGCACATATTCCAGGCCCGCCGCATCCTTACCGATTCCCTCCACAAGATCCATGTGCAGGAACAGCTTTTTCCCGGCCTGATGGGCGCGGTCCGTCCGTTCCTTCACCTTTCGAATACCGGGCATCAGGTCGAAAATCAGCCGGGATTCGCTTGCAAGTGCGGCGACAAAATCAGCCTCTGTCCGCACTGCCGCGATCACCGTCGGATGCTTAAAGCGTATCATGTCATTTTCCTCTTTCCATGTTTTTCGCCGCAACCAGATTCGCTTCCGTACCGGCGATATGCTCTATTATAACAGTTCCCACTGTAATTGGCAACCGCACCTTCAGCCGGTTGACCTCCGCCATACAATCAAAAAGTTTCTCTTTGGGCACGGTGCCGTCCGTCCTCACCGGAAGCACTCCGCCGTCCTCAGTGGCCGCGGTGCTGGTCAGCACACGCTCGGGGTGGATACATTCCTGCTCCGCATATTTTGCCCCACGAGGACAGGTATTTCCCGCAACGCTTATCACCTGGCCATTCTCGATTTCCGCCGTCAGGTCGCATCCCATCGGACAGACAATACAAGTCAGTTCCCGTTTCATATCTATAACCATACCTTTCTTTATACCAGCCGCCTTTTCACGGGCGCATAAATGCTACTCAGACTACTCAGATTTACCGCACTTTATCATTTCTCAGGAATTGCATTTTTCTGTTACATTCGTCAGGCGTTCTGATTTGTACAATTTTACCCACTTACCAGCGTAAACTCCAGTCGTGACCCATGGCATTTTGCCAGCTGCTCCTTCGTCAATACAAGTGATTCCATCTCACCCGGTTTCACAACCGGCCTTTTTTTCGCAAGGACTGTCTCCCCGTCACAGGTAACCCGGATTTCCACCTTCCGGTACACATTGTCCACCCGGAAATAGACCTTCACGTCCTCCTGTCTGTCGGCAATCCGCTGGGGAACCGTATAACGGATTTTCCCGTCCGGCACAAGTTCCAGCACATCGTCCTGGGATACCTTTCCGGCAATATATGCCGCCGCACTCTCACCTGCCAGCGCGGCTTCCTCCGACACGAAATCCACCAGATCATGCACATGTAGCACATTGCCACAGGCGAAAATTCCCGGGCAGGAAGTCTGTCTCTTTTCATCTACCACCGCGCCTCCGGTTACAGGGTCAAGCCGGATGCCCGCCTCTTTGGACAGTTCATTTTCCGGAATCAGTCCCACAGACAACAGCAGCGTATCGCAGGATATCTCCTCTTCCGTCCCCGGAATGGGACGCCTTTTTTCATCTACCTGTGACACTGTGACTCCCGTCAGGCGCTCTTTTCCATGAATGGCTGTCACCGTATGGCTGAGCTTTAAAGGAATATCGAAATCCTTCAGACACTGCTGGATATTCCGTGCAAGGCCGCCGGAATAGGGCATCAGCTCGCATACAGCCTTCACCTTTGCACCCTCCAGGGTCATACGGCGGGCCATAATCAACCCGATGTCGCCGGACCCCAGAATCACCACTTCCCGTCCCGGGAGATAGCCCATGCAGTTCACATATTTCTGCGCCGTTCCCGCGGAAAAAATTCCCGCCGGACGGCTGCCTGGAATGTTCAGGGCGCCACGGCTTCTCTCCCTGCATCCCATGGCAAGAATGACCGCCTTCGCCTGAATCTGGGTGACACCCTCCTGGCTCACAACGGTAATCACCTTCTCCGGCGACACATTCAACACCATGCTGCCGCAGCGAATGGCGATATTGCGCTCCGCAACCATTTTCTCATATTCCCCCGCATATTCCGGACCGGTCAGCTCCTTCTGAAAGCGGTGCAGGCCGAAGCCATTGTGAATGCACTGCTGCAAAATGCCGCCCGCGTGGCTGTCCCGCTCTAAAATCAGTAAATCCCGCACGCCGCTGTCATACGCGGCAACCGCCGCCGCAAGTCCTGCCGGACCGCCGCCTATAATGACCAGATCTGCCTGTTCCCGCCTCATGCCTGCTCTCCTCCTTTGGTTCTGCCGATATTCAGATAAGAACCCTTTCCGCTCTTTGTCACCTGTTCAAATGGAATTCCCTGTTCCTCTGCCAGAAGCTCCACGATGCGCGGTGAGCAGAAGCCCCCCTGGCACCGTCCCATTCCGCTGCGTGTCCGCCTCTTTACGCTGTCCAGATCCAGAGCCTGCGGCGCACGCCGGATAGCCTCCAGAATCTCTCCCTCACTGACACTCTCACAGCGGCAGACCATCTTTCCGTACACCGGATGTTCCCGGATATACGCGTCCTTCTCCTCAAAAGAAAGCTCCCGGAACCAGTGAGCCGCTTTCCGCCGGGGCTGAAAATCCTCCCGTGGAACCATCTCCAGTCCCAGACCACGCAGCAGTTCCACCACATACTCCGCCGCTGCCGGCGATGCGGACAATCCCGGCGATTCCATGCCGGCCGCATGAACCGCCCGTTTCCCACAGGTTCGAAGGATAAAGTCTCCCGTGCTTCCGGTGGCACGCAGGCCTGCAAAGGAGGTAATGACCTGTCTGAATGGAATCCCCTCCGCTTCACTGCCGGTCTGACTGATGATTTCCGCAAGGCCTTCCGCCGTTGTCCCGGCATACTCACGGTCCTCCTGGGCCTCCGCCGTGGGGCCCAGGAGAAGATTCCCGTCCACAGTGGGTGTCACCAGGACACCTTTACCCTTTTTGGTAGGCGTCCTGAACAGCGTATGACGAACCATTCCGCCGCACTCCTTGTCCAGCAGCAGATATTCTCCACGCCTTGGACAGATGGAAAAGCTGTCGTCTCCCAGCATAGCCGCAATTTTGTCGGCAAAGGTACCGGCCGCATTTACCACATACCGGGCCTCCACCTGTCTCCCGTCCGCGGCATGAAGCACAATGGACATCTCCGTCTCCCGAATCTCCGTCACCTCGAAGTTGCGCAGGAATTCCGCTCCGTTATCCATTGCATTGCCCAATGCCGCAATGGTAAGCTCGTAAGGACAGACAATGGCCCCAGTAGGCGCGTGCAGCGCCCAGGCCGCCTGTCCGGACACCCCCGGTTCCACCTTTCGAAGCTGCTCCTGATCCAGCAGCTCCAGATCTCTGACACCGTTTTCCTGTCCCTGTCGATATAATTTTTCCAGGGTTGCCTTATCCTCATCGTTATACCCCAGCACCAGGGAGCCGTTTCGTCTGTACGGCACCCCCAGCTCCTCCGCAACGTGCTCCATTTTCTCCGAGCCCGCCACGTTGAGGCGCGCCTTCAGTGTCCCTGGCTGCGCGTCAAAGCCCGCGTGTACGATTCCGCTGTTGGCCCGGGAAGCACCTGCCGCCGCATCGTTGGCACGCTCCACCACACAGACTGACAGACGGTTCCTGCAAAGCTCTCTCGCTGTCATGGCCCCGATTACCCCTGCTCCGATAATTACTACATCTACCATTTTCCTCTCCTGTCCGACAAAAGAATCCACTTTTTACAGAGATTCTGTTATCATGAGCAAAAAAACGCACCAAAACAAAAGTCGAAACCTTTGTTTTGATGCGTCTCATCGTCTCTGCATCTTATGGGCCTACCTTAGCACAGCTGCCCGGTTTTGTCAAGTATTTTCGAAATTCTTCCTTTTCTGGTATTACAGTTCAGTAACAGTTCAGACAGGGCACTGAACTGTTACGCTGATGCACACAAAATGAGTTTTCAACTCATTTTGGCACCTGCGAATCTCGCAAAATCGCATACAAACGCGATTTTGACTTCGCGGTGCCGTATGGCTGAACTGTTACTTTCTGGTATTACAACAAAAACTGGGCCATCACGTAATTACTCACATCCAGTCCCCTGTCTGTCAGCGCCAGGCGCGTGGAAGAATTACTTTTCTCCTTCCCGTTTCCGTCCAAAACGCCTCCGCCAGCCTTTCCCGCAGTCTGCTCCTCTGCCACATAATACCGCAGCAGCCCGTCCCGGATATTTTTCTTGATGACATCTCCGTACACTTCTTCCGGATGGCATCCGAAGCTTTTTTCAAATTCTCCGCAGTCTATTCCTTCCGTCATCCGAAGCCCCAGGAAGAAGAATTCCTCCATCTGCTCCCGCTCACTCAGAGGCTGAATTTCCTCCCTGCATCCAAGTGGATTCTCCAGATAGACCTTCAGCTGCGAACCATTCCTGAACCGGACATTTTCCAGCAGTGAGGCCGCGCCGATGCCGAAGCCAACATAATTTTTCCGCTTCCAGTACCCACAGTTGTGACGGCATTCATATCCCTCTTTCGCATAATTGGAAATCTCATAGCGACGATACCCCTCTCTGGCCAGGATAGCTTTGGTCTCCTGATACATCAGCCGGTCCGTGTCCTCGTCCGGAATGTCCAGCTCTCCTTTTTCCCATTTTTCGTAAAAAGGAGTCTCCTCCTCCACAATCAGGCTGTATGCCGATATATGTTCCGGCGGCCGGTTCAGGGCAAGCACCTTCCGCAGACTGTCCGTATAGAGAGAAAGGGTCTGGCCCGGCAGTGCGCTCATCAGGTCCACATTGATATTGTCAAAGCCGGCCTCTCTGGCGGCGGCAAAGCTTTCCTCGAACTGTTCCCAAGTGTGAATCCTGCCGATGGCCGCAAGCTCTTCATTGTGAGCGGACTGCAGGCCGATGCTCAGACGGTTCACCCCTGCTCTCCGGAGGCGCAGCAGCTCTTCCGGCCGTACGGTTCCCGGGTTCACTTCCATGGTGATCTCCGCACCTTCCGCCAGATGGTAATGGCTTCCGACTGCCTCCAGCAGCTCTTCCATACACTCCGTTGGCACCACGGACGGTGTACCGCCTCCGATAAATATACTGGTAATACAATACTCCGCATACCGAGAAGCGCTTCCCGCCGTCTCGGCAAGAAGCGCTTTCATATATTGTCTCTTCGTTTCGTCATCCCCGGGAGCGGAGAGGAAATCGCAGTAGTAACATTTCCTGATACAAAAGGGAATATGAAAGTATAATTTCAGTTCGTTAGTCATCATCCAACTTCAACACGCTTAGGAACGCCTTCTGGGGAATCTCCACATTCCCGATCTGGCGCATGCGCTTCTTTCCTTCCTTCTGCTTCTCCAGCAGCTTCTTCTTACGGGTGATGTCGCCGCCGTAACATTTTGCAAGCACGTCCTTCCGCATGGCCTTCACGGTCTCTCTGGCAATCACTTTGCCGCCCACCGCGGCCTGAATGGGAATCTCAAAAAGGTGCCTGGGAATCTCCTCCTTCAATTTCTCGCACATCCTTCTGCCCCGCTCATAGGCGGAGTCCGCATGGACGATAAAGGACAGCGCGTCCACTTCCTCCCGGTTAATCAGGATGTCCAGCTTCACAAGCTTCGACTCCTCATAGCCCTTCATGTCATAGTCAAAGGAGGCATAGCCCCGGGAGCGGGATTTCAGCGCGTCAAAAAAGTCATAGATAATCTCATTTAAGGGCAACTCATACTTGAGCAGCGCCCGGCCCGCCTCCATATATTCCATTCCCAGATAGCGTCCCCGTCTCTCCTGACACAGCTCCATGATAGGACCGATGAATTCGCTGGTCACCATAATCTCCGCGCTGACGATGGGCTCCTCCATATGCTCGATCACGGAAGGATCCGGCAGATTGGAGGGATTGGTGAGCTCGATCACTTCTCCGTTGGTCCGGAATACCTTATAGACAACGCCCGGCGCGGTGGCCACCAGGTCCAGGTTGTACTCCCGCTCCAGACGTTCCTGAATGACCTCCAGGTGCAGCAGCCCCAGGAATCCGCAGCGGAATCCAAAGCCCAGTGCCACGGAAGTCTCCGGCTCGTACTGCAGCGCCGCGTCATTGAGCTGGAGCTTTTCCAGCGCGTCCCGCAAGTCTGGATATTTGGCCCCGTCCGCCGGATAAAAGCCGCAGTAAACCATGGACAGCACCTTCTTATAGCCCGGAAGCGGCTCTGCACAGGGTCTTCTGTCATCGGTCACGGTATCGCCAACGGCAGTGTCCTTTACATTCTTGATGGAAGCTGTGATATAGCCAACCATGCCCGCGGACAATTCTTCGCAGGGGATAAACTGTCCTGCTCCGAACACGCCCACCTCCACCACTTCTTCTCTGGCTCCGGTGGCCATCATACGGATCAGGGTACCTCTTTTCACAGTTCCCTCCATAATTCTGCAAAATATGATAACCCCCTTGTAAGAATCATAGAGAGAGTCAAAAATCAATGCCTGCAGAGGTGCGGCCGGGTCTCCTTTCGGCGCCGGAATCTTCTTCACGATCTGCTCCAGCACATCCTCGATGCCGATGCCGTTTTTCGCGGAAATCAGCGGTGCATCCTGGGCCTCCAGCCCGATGACATCCTCGATCTCCTCTATCACACGCTCCGGCTCCGCGCTGGGCAGATCAATCTTGTTGATCACCGGAATCACATCCAGATCATGGTCCAGCGCCAGATACACATTTGCAAGGGTCTGGGCCTCAATCCCCTGAGCCGCGTCCACCACCAGAACGGCGCCGTCGCAGGCTGCCAGAGAGCGGCTGACCTCATAGTTGAAATCCACATGGCCCGGGGTATCGATCAGGTTGAGAATATACTCTTCTCCGTCCTTCGCCTTGTATACGGTACGGACAGCCTGAGCCTTGATTGTGATGCCTCTCTCCCGCTCCAGGTCCATGTTGTCCAGCACCTGGGCCTGCATTTCCCTGCTGGTCAGAAGGCCCGTATGCTCGATAATCCGGTCTGCCAGCGTGGACTTCCCGTGATCTATATGTGCCACAATGCAGAAATTGCGGATTTTGGACTGTTCTGTATTCTTTACCGATTCCATTCTACTTCCTCGTTCTTCTCTAAAACAATAAAAAGTAATGTCTCGTTTCTGTAAAACAAATATGATTGTAGCAGAATTATCCCAAAATGTCCAGCATATCAAAATGGAATCTGTGCTGCTGTCGCGTCCGAAAGGTAACAGTTCAGACAGAGCACTGAACTGTTACTCCGAAAGTTACTGCTCGCTCCATTCACTGGAACAGATACACAGAAATCCCCGAATTGTCATTGCTGCGCGAAATATTCCTCCGGTGTCCCGGGATAGCTTATAATCTTCCCATCCTTTACCTCCAGAATCTCCGTGGCACACCCGCGGATAAACGCCTCGTCGTGAGATACGAAGACAAGCACCCCCTCATACTCCGAGAACATTTCCTCCAGCGCCTCCACCGAGGGAATATCCAGATAATTGGTGGGCTCGTCCAGAATCAGCACGTTTGCCCTGCCCACGAACAGCCTGGCAAACGCCAGTTTAATCCGCTCCCCGCCGGACAGAACGCCGGCCTTTTTATGCATGTCCCCGGCGGACAGCAACAGTCTGGCCAGAACTGTCCGTGCAATGCTCTCCGTCTGCACGCTGACATCCATCACATTCTGGAGCACTGTCTTCTCATAGTCCAACGAAGCCAGGTTCTGGTCAAGAAGTCCTATGTTCGCCCTGGGCACCACATAAACCTCTCCCTTTTCCGGCGTGTATTCCTGTCGGATCAGATTCAAAAGCGTGGTCTTCCCGGCCCCGTTTTCCCCCACTATGGCAACCCGGCTTCTGTTCCGAATCTGAAAAGTGGCATCTTGGAAAATTTCCCTTCTATTCCAGTTCCGTAAGACCCCGCCGGTACCAGATACCAACATAGAATTTCCGGCCGCAAAGGGCGCGTCCGTAAATCCTATGGACACCGGACAGGGTCTTACTGTTTCATAGGAAAAGCAGATATCCTCCCCCCGGATTATCACCGCATTTTCCGGCGGATTGGTCAGCCGGAAGTCCGGACGCATCTTCGGCAGCTCCCGGGGCTTTTCCTTTACCTCCAGATGTTCTATCCGCTCCAGCACATTCTGGGCGGAACCCTCCATTCTTCTGGCCTTTGCATCTTTTGGATGGTGAGAAATGAAATTCCGAAGCCTGGCTTCCCTGGGTGACATGCCTTTGGGCAGCTTTTCGATGGATGCGGCTTTTTCCTTTTTCTGGAGATACACTTTTTCCAGCCTTTTCTTCTCGCTGGTGTAATTCTCATACTCCGTCCACTGCCTCTGAACCGCCTGCTCCTTTAACTGTGTGTAATCGTCATAGTTTCCGTCATAGCTGGCAAGCTGTCCGTCCCGGATTTCCACAATCCTGGTGCAGACCGCATTGAGAAGCGCCCTGTCGTGGCTGACAATAATCATGGTATCCAGCTCCAGAAGCTTTTTCTTCAAAAGTGTAATTCCCTTCCTGTCCAGATTGGCGGTGGGCTCATCCAGAAACACCAGCGTCTTCCCGCTGCTGAACATCCAGGCCAGCCTCATCCTGGTGTCCTCACCGCCGCTGACCGTCTCCTGCCATACCTTATCCTGAACCTGCATGGTCTTCATTTCCTTCCCGTCCAGCTCATAAGGGTCAACCCCTTCGGAAAACTGTCTGAAATAATGGGTATCGCACATGGTTTTCAGCGTCCCCCCGTCCGGCTCCAGCTCCCCGGACAGGACTCTCAGGAGAGTGGTCTTCCCCGCGCCGTTGGCCCCCACAAGGCCGATACGCTCCCCCCGATATACCGCAAATCTGTCGAAATCCAAAACCTTCTGCTCTCCAAAGCTTACGACAATATTCTCCGCCTGCAAGTACAATTTTTGCATAAAAAATCCCTCCTTTTCCTGAGAGGGATTATCCTGAACGCCGCCATGCACATTAACATAAAGCCGCCCATAAGGGCCGCCCGGAAAAGCAATTCTGTCATGCACATACAATCATTATCAGTGATAATCCCTGAATCCAAGCCACAATAGAAAATATGCTTCGTGAATTTTCTATTGTCATGAACAACGGAATCCACCCTCCACAAGCGCAGGTCTTCTGTCGTTATGAACAACAGAATCCATACTCTGCGAGGAGTACCCTCCTGCTATGGATGTTCTTCCGCCCTGGGAAATTATCGAATAATAATCATACGTTACATCCTTTCTGCTTTTCCAATCTTTTTTCATTATAAGCGGTATCCGCTGTGCTGTCAATAGCCGGATTTATTCTCCGGAAAGCGCATAGCCGGTTATTCCCCGGAAAGCACCATGTCCAGAATATGTGCCAATGGTTCGCAGGCATTCATCTCTTCCTCCACCGTATTGTTCTGGGCCCCCAGCTCGATCAGCAGCGTTTTGGGCTTCAGATGCATGTTGTAGCGATATCCTTTCAGATAAATTTTGCGTGTAAGCCCCGGGTAATACTCCACTGCCTTCAGCTGCATCTGGAAGGAAAAGGCCAGATTGCTGTCCAGATTTTCATTATACAGATAAGCTATGTTTCCTGTCTTCTTCGTCCGGGACAGTCCGTTGAAGAACATGAATCTGGCGGTGGGTCTCCCGTCCAGGTCCATAACCAGTCTCGTGGTCTCCGGCATTGCGTCTCTATGTAAATCGATCACCACTTCAATGGAAGGATATTCCTCCAGAATCTGCTCGATATCCGCAAGTGCCGCCGAATAGGAATCGTCTCTGGACTCCAGGTCATATTGTCCCAGATGATGAAGCACCTTATATCCGTATTCTTCCGTAAGAATCTGTGTCAGATGTTCCCCGACTCCCATTATGGACGTTGAGGGATCCCCCGGCACGGAATCGGAAAAGGCCTCCTGGGAGTGGGTGTGGTAAAGCAGGATCTGCGGGCCCTCTCCATCCTTTGATATGCTCATATCCTCTGCCAGCAGCTTTGCCACATCCAGCTGATCGCTTCCCGCCGTTGTGTTGGCGTCCACGGTATAAAACTGCTGAATCAGTGTCTCATAATTGCTCAGACTCGCCAGGTCCACCTGGTTCTGAAGGGTATGCGGGACAAAATCAGAGGGCTGTCTCATCTGCATGGCCGCTTCGTTTTCCGCCTGCAGGAGATCGCTCAGGTCCTCCGCCTGAGAAGTCTCCGGCTGCCCCACATACTCCGTTACTTCTTCATTCCACGAATAGTCGCTTTCCCCGGCCTCCGCCAGCAAAATCTCACGGATATCCGCCTGACTGCTCTCCGGTCTGCCCGTCATGCTTTTCGGTATAAAACCATACAGAGGAAAAAGCGCATTCAGCTGCTCCTGCAGCCATCGCAGGGTCTCTCCGCCTGTCCCGGAAATGAGCACAGCCCCCGGCATAAACTGACTGTACAGCAACTTCGCCGCCTCGTCGGCCAGACCTTTCAGCATGACATTGCCAAAGGAGTCCTGCTTTTCCACAGCTCCCGGAGCAACTGCGCCGCAGCTTTTGGTCATTGCCTGCAGCCCCAGAAACAGGAAAGCCAGCAGCAGAAGCTTCTTTGTTAATTTATCTGCAAAAACTCTTCCTTTAACGGCAATGCACTTCCTTCCCGTCACCGAATATCTTTTTAAATATATGCTTATCCGAACAATTCCATGATTAAAGAAAAATCATGGAATGGATGGCCATCCGGCCGTTTCCCACCGCGAATATGGTCGTGTTATTCCATGATTAAAGAAAAATCATGGAATGGATGGCCATCCGGCCGTTTCCCACCGCGAATATGGTCGTGTTATT
>JAAWLQ010000074.1 GCA_022797995.1 Lachnospiraceae bacterium | reverse complement strand
GGCATAGAGCTTTTTTGGGGGGGGGGGGGGACAGGTCAAATGGGTCCACGCAATCAGGACAACAGCGCTTAAAAAGCCGACATCGTGTAGGGATTGGATAAGAGAGAGGCGGTCATAAAGCGGAGTTACGTCCAGCTTGCCATTAACTTTATGCAGTTCTTGCGGCATGTTGTTCAGATGAGTCTGATATTCTCGGTAGATTTTTATATTAAGCCGGATCCGGAGAACGTTGCTTGCAAGCTGATGCCTGAAAACAGAGGTATCTTTTGCAACGGCGTATATGGCATCATTTAAGGATGTCTGTGTGGCGACCTTGCTGAATACATGCAGATATGCAGGGAAAGACACTTTGAGTTTTTCATGAAGTTTAAGTACGACAGTGGACTGTAGGTTATTGAAATGAAGTAGTCACGCGCGAGATTGCGCAGGCCAATGACAGCGTTATCCGGGATAATGGAAGTTTGAAGGAAGGCATTCAGGCCAACGTTAGCAGCTGTTTTTGAATCGGAGAAGTCAAAGAAGGAGTTATACGCAGGATACTTTCTTTCATGAAGTGCTGAGGACATTTTCATTGCCTGAACTGAGTATCAAAGTAAGATTGTTTTACAGATAGAGAGAACATAAAGTGAAAAGCCGTATGCGCTAATAGCGCACGTTTTGCTTAGGGGTATGGGAGTAATCCACATATCTACTAGAGAAACCGGAATTAATTAGTAGAGGAGCTCTGGAGTTAATCAGCAAAAGGATACTTTCCGAGATAACATGTAACAGCGATGAGGTTTCTATACAGGATTATACTTTTATCGTAATAGCGCCAAAAGCATCGGTTACTCTGACACTGAAAGGTTTGCCAGAGTGTGAAACATATTTTTCGATAAAGGGGTTAGAATATGCTGGCGTGACGGATTATGATCTATATTTAGATGATGAACCGATTGCCCGCTAATCCATAACCAGTGCGTTGATTTTACGTGCGATATATTGTTTGAGAAAGAGAAGTGAAAGATTTATGAATGAAAAGATACACTAAGAAGCGTGAAATGAAGGAGTGAGAAAATTTTGGATGTTCCTGCTCCTTAAAATGGTTGAATTAGCGTTAATAATTTTGTATTATAAAATAGTCAATTAGGTGTTGAAACGAATACAAAAAATATCTAAAGACAAAGTTAAATAGCAAAAAAACGTATAAAAAATGGAGGAATAGAGATGAAAGAATCTTGTAAGGTCTCATATATTTGCGAAGTATAACATATAAATCTACATGAGATATGAGGATTGGTTAATGGGCCAGGAAAATAAAAATAAATATACGTGGGAAGATTTTGTTAACGGTAAATTTAATTCTTCGTATTACATACAGTTAATTACTTTTTTTGACCAACTTTTAAAAATATGGAAAGCGGATAACAATACAGTTTTTGTGTTTATCAGCAGAAGGGCATTCTGCATTTTTTTATTGATGAAAAAGCAGGGCTACTTGTCAGATTGGAATAAGATAGAGGTTTACTCTGACCGCTATGTAATGAAAAAGTTGGAATTCGATTTCTGGAATGAACGAAAAATTGTACTGATTGATGATTCTATTATTACTGGTTATCACTTGAAGAAAACATACTACATGATTAAAAGGAAAATAGAGAACGCAAATATTATTCCTTATGTATTTGCAGCAGAGTCTAACTGGAAAAATCCAGAGTGGCGAAATAATGATGAAGCATTTACGAATCTGCAATATAGTGTTTCCTATCCACATAATGATATATTGAAGTTGAGTTCTATTGAGTCGTTGCTTTTTTATCAATGTGGGATTCCTTATATGGTAGAACTGCCAATTTTGACAGCGGAGGAAGAAGGGCTAGGGGTAAGTTTTTCAAAGGAAGAGTTTGAAGATTTACAAGAAGGAGTTCTTGGACTTTGGACATATCAAGAGTGCAGGCAGGTTGGGTATTTGCAGAATGAGATGGTTAGTGGCTGTCTGATTTTGGAAAATAATATTTTGAAGAGGAGATTTTCTGGGTTTATTCAGAATCTTACAGTACGATTGCATATTTTGCCAGATGAAGGTGGTGTTAAAATTATTTTTATGCCATTTGCGGTGCTTAAATCCGTTGAGTTTGCCAGATTGGAGAGTATGACAAAGGCTCTTTACAAAGGAACAAAATACGAAAAAAATATAGTTGAATTTGAAAGGGAATGTGAAAAGCAGGGAAGAGACTTCAAGGAAGAAAGTTTTATAGCATTATATCGGGCAGTAGTTTATAGTCTCAGTTGCTACATTGGCAAGGAATTACGTAAGTATATTTCGGTTTTTTATGATAAAAATCTAGTTGTTTTTGGCGGTTATGATCAATATTCATTTGATGATGATTTCCTAGAGTCCATCAAACAGGTATCTGCAGAAAAACTGTTTGTACAGCGCATATTTCAGGAGAAATCATTAAAGAGTGTAAAGCGTGACCGTAAAAATGAAAAATTGTATGCGAACATACCTATTCGTGAATATTCTTATAATAATGTTTATAATGCAATGCTTGATATGAAAAATCAACATACACTAGCTCAAAAGGATAAGGAGACAAAGGAAGAACTGCTTTTATCTATTGAGGAAATTGAAGAATTTTTTAGAAGCCGTTGTCTGGTAAGTGATTATGAACAAATAGATGATTTTGTGAGTAGTTGTATCAGTGGTATGCTGTGTCAGGGATTGCTTGTAAATGTTGTATGGTATGAGGCAGTAGAGGGAATTGTTTGGCGGGGATTTTCTTTTGGAGAGAATAGTGATGTATTTTACAGTGTTTCAGCCAAAGTTTTTTATGCAGGAGTACTTATTTATTATGAGAGGATAGGGGAGGACTATGATAAAAAATATGATTTTTTCATTATGAGTCTTTATCATACTTTTAAGGCAGGCAATATGTTTGGAACATTTATAAGTGTAGACGAGTTTGACCTGTATGCCAGATATTTTAGAAATGCAAAGGATAATAATCAAATTGAAAATAAGAGATTCCTTTTGGACGAACATGAAACACCATATTATATAAAGTCAGTTGAAGAAGCTATAAGCAAGTTGGATTTTGGATAATCGGTATATAAGGATTGACAGAGTACAGGTATTTAGTAGCAGGAGATAAAAATGAAGTGTGAAAAGTGTCATTATGTGAATCAAGGTTGTCAGAACGATAAATTTCTTCAGACAGATTCCTATATTGAGGAACGGTTTTACAAGCTATGTATGGAAAAAAACGTACGTAATAAGCTCCTGTTTGATTGGGTTGACAGCAAAGGGGCTTATGTAGAATATACAGATTTCAGTAGAAGTGATTCGGGAAATTACAGTAGGCATGATTACACACATTCGGTGGCGATTCTAAATGCATTGGTTTCAGTTTTGGGGAAGGACAAGGTAGACTGCCTGAACGTGACAGATTTATGGATGTTACTTCATTGTGCGTATGGACATGATATAGGAATGCCATACAGTTTTACTCAAATGGAAACTTTCTGGAAAGATATTAAAAGAAATGAAGAATTTGGGAAATTTTTTAGACAGGCTTTACGGTCAGAGGATAATGAATTAAAGAAAGCAGCGCTGTATATCAATGAAATCTCTCAAAAATTGAACGTAGAGCTGTTAGAAGGGAGCTTTACAAAAGAGAATGCAATGAGAATAGAAACAGAGTGGCCAGCCAAAGTGTACCGTTCTGCAACTTATATAACTATGGAATACGTTAGAAGAAATCATGCAGTACGCAGCAAAGAGTTGATTGAAGGATGTGAACTTTTTGCGTGGAAGGGGCGAGCGCAGATTGATTCAAGATTATATAAGTACATTGCACAATGCTGTTATATGCATGCGTTGGATAGAGAAAATATATTAGACATGCCCTGTGTAGAAAATGATATTGAGACGGATCATTGCCATCCGCGTTTCATAGCGTATATGCTTCGATTAGGGGATTTGCTGGATATAAATAATAATAGATTTAGTATTATAGATTTGTTCCATTATGGTAAGTTGCCTGAAAACAGTGAGTTACATAAAAAGAAACACGAAGCCATCGAACATATTAATTTTACGGATCGAGTTATTGAGATTACGGCAAGATCAGATAGTGAAGAAGTATGTCAACTCACAAGTGACTGGTTCACGTGGATTAAAGAAGAGGTGGGATTTTTGATTTCTCATTGGACAGCGTTTGCACCTCCGGAAATCGGAGGATGTACATTAAGTGCGCCGATTACGAAAGTATACTTGAATGATGAGGAATTTTATAGAATGGAGGACTGTGAATTTCATGTTGACAAGGATACATTGATTGACTTGGTGGTTGGTCGTAATCTTTACAAAACAAAGTTCGATTTTATGAAAGAATATATTCAGAATGCTCTGGATGCCACAAAAATGAAATTTTGGATTGATATTCAGAATGGTAATCAGGATTATTTTATTTTGGACGAGACAAAACAGAAAAAGAAAAACAGAACAAAATTATTGCCATTTGATTTTGATAAAATAGTGTTTAAACAGTATGCACTGGAAGTTATATGTGATTATCAGGAGGAGAATGATGATGAAGAACCTGATAAGAAAAGAGGGACTGTTCATATAGAAATTGTTGATAAGGGAATTGGTATTGATAAAGAGTGTATCGATGCAATTTCGAATATCGGAAGTGGGTGGCGTAGAAGGAAGGGATACGTTGAATATTTGGATGTAATGCCGAAATGGTTAAAGCCGACTGGTGGTTTTGGAATAGGGATGCAGTCTGGATTCATGATAACTGATGAGATTCAGATAGAGAGTCGATGTGAAAATGATATAAAAGGAAGAAAGATAGGATTGTATTCGGAAAGGAAAAATGGCAGAATTGAAGAACGCGATTATCCTGTGAAAACAATTGGAACAAGGATAGGGGTGGATATTCCATACGACTGGTTTATGGATGTGGAAAACTATAAAGAATATTCAAGTTTAAAGTTTATAATGGATGATATTGATTTTATGGATCCGTTAAAAACAATGGATAGAATCACAGATTTTATTGAACTTTATTTAAAAACAATATTAGGGAATCCACTTTTTCCGATCTATATTAGACAAAGGGGAAGAAAGGCTCAAAGCATTGAGAGCTTTATTTCAGAGATTGAGAAGACAGAGGAAGCCTTTGAGTGGGAACATAGAAAGTATAAGATATTTCACAAAGAAAATATAATTTTAATTTGGGATATGGAACTTGAGATTTTGTGCAGGATAGAATTGAGTGATAAGAGTAGTGATGAGATGTGTGAAGAGTGGTATTATAAGGGGGTGCGTGTCTGGACAGAGAATCAGGAAAAACAGGATGCAGTGGAACTATATAAGTATATAGGAAATTTTAAAATAGATATTATGGGGCCAAGTGTTAAAGAGTGTTTGACAGTGGACAGAAACTGGTTCAAAGGTGGATTTGATTATGTTGATATATCGAATCGATATGCACGAATCTGTTTAGGTTTTCTTGTGAGAAAAGGTGCGATTTTGACGCGGCCATTAACAGGAAGAAAGTTTATGCGGTGTATGGTAGCATATAAATATTTGCTGAATGAAGACAAACAATTGATGTGTCAACAGTTGGATGAAATCAAGGAAGATGAGAGTGAAAGCTTATTAGTAAGGGATGATGCGGTTGTTTATGGCTATAAATATGACAAACATTCTGGGTATTTTGAAAGACAGGATGTATACAGTGTGAACGATATGTGTAAAATGTTATATTTGGAAAATCGATTATACTGGGGGAGGTTAGACAATTCCTATCAATTAGATGAGGAGCTGAGAAATCAGATAGGGGATTCTTTAGTGTGGAAAATTGACGACGTAGAAAGCAACGGAATCCTTTTTTTACTGGAGGACTTGCTGACAAAGTTATATTTGCAGGAAGTAAAGGGAAACGATAAGGAGTATTTAGGGTGTTATAATGGAAAAACTAAGGCCAATTCGGAGCATGTAAAACAAGTGGAGGTGTTTGTTCCGAAGATGGGACAAAGACAGATTTATGTAACAGATGAGAATTATTTTGAGCAGCTGCATGTATCAAAGATTCCTTTTTATACAGATGAACAGATGCAAATGTTGCAGAAAGATGGGAAGAACATTATTATTTCGCCAATTCCTGCTATTTATAGTGACAGTGATTCTTTATATTCGCTTAAGAATATTGATGACCAAGAAGAAACATATTTTAAAAGGATAACAGATAATAGGATGTACACGAGTTTGATCGACTGGGTATTTGATTATCAGAAAATACCAAGAGTATATACAAGAGAGGAAATTGAGGATGCATATAATGAGTTAGTCAAATATATTTTTGATAAGTACATCAAGCATGTGCTGGAAAAGACTGTGTAGAATATAGTTTTTTCGGCATCAGAAACTTGAGGAAGCGTTTAGTGGAATGGGGACGATATGACAATTAGGGTAAAATGAATGAGATTAGAAAGAGAGGATATAATTGGGTTGTCTTGAAAGAATTTTCAAAGAGGTGACAAACTATAAATAGTCAAAGGGTTTTTGAAAAAATTTGGATTAATAAAAAAGGCACTACTTTACAACTTTTAAGCTAAAGCTGTTTCTCTTAGATATAGCCTTTGCAAGGCTTTTATAAGAGCTGTTGATTTTATGTGGCTTTCGATGTTCTGCACCAAGTTTACATAAAATATCTGCCGCTTTATCTGCTCGTATAATAAGGCAGCAATTTCGTGGTGCAGTAGCTGATATTGATGAGATTCACCAGCATTTCCACTCCTTTCCGGCTGCGGACCATGTATGAGCATAACGACCAGAAAGATTTCTGCACATAGTAACTCACTTCTATGTTCCATCGGAACGAATACAGGAACAGGGGGATGTACGGCATCCACCCGCTTCCCGTCCGGTTAAGTGGCGCTTTCTCCTGTCATGCACAAAAGATCTGCAGCTGTGCGGGGAAAACAGTGCTGAAAAACAGCATTCTTGCGCCATTTTCCTTCCCAGTGCAGGTTACGTAGCATAGGCCATAACTTCCCGTGCTCCGAAGATATTTGTCAGCACACGGCGGTATCCCGTATAATAATCGCCCACCTTTTCGGTGGAAAGAGTAAAGTCGCTGTCTATTGACAGACGGCGGCCGTGTTTTGCCGGCCTGCCCTTTTTGCGTGTGGGCAAAGGTGCCAGATCATAGATAACGGAATCTGCCCCTGCATTGCCGATCAGATCAAGGTTTTCATATTCCTCTACGACAGACACAGGATTCTGCTTCACATACCAGTTGTCACTTTTGACACATCCTCAAATTTCTTGCCGAACTTTGAGACCATGGTGTCATCTATGCACAGGAAGAGGGGCTGTGACCTCAGGTCTGCCGGAACCAGCCGCAGGGACGGCCCTGCGGTAACATTCATAAAAACAGAGCAGGCGTAGTAAAAAAGCATTAAGCGATTTTGTAGTTATGCCGGACAAAAAATGTCTGTACAGGGAATGGATGGAATCTGCGGATTCCATCGCCAGTATAGCTAATACAAGTAAAAACAGGCTTTCTGTTGTAGGGGCGGCAAAAGTGGAAAAATAAACAGAAAAATATCGAAAAGCCTGCCAATTATGTGTTTGTCGTTGTATAATAAGATTGTCATATGCGGTCACTTCTTTCGTGTATTTTGGTGTGCAAACTTATTATACACTTAAAGTGTCTCATACAACATTTCTTTTAAAAGTTGTAAAGTGGTGTAATAAAAAGGGTAACTTTAATACTGAACACACCGTATTTCAAATGAGATGAAATCCATTTATGTAAGATGCTATCTGAACTTTTGGGCAGTAAAGTCTATTACCTGCCTCTCCAATGCGTAGATGACTCTGACAAGCTTATTGGCATCGTTGGTGATAGCAATCCTGTGTGTGGGGGGGGGGCCCCCCGACAAGCTTATTGGCATAATATGTTGAGAACGTTATGTCAACAATGGATCAAGGGAAGATGGCAGTTAATGAGGATATATCGAAGCTGTGAAGAGCCATGTTTTACCAGCCGTCTTCCATGTGACTCTGTTCCTGAATCATTTATGCTGGATTCTATGCCGAAAAATGTGAGCGTCTGTGCTGGGACGAAAAATTTGATATATCGCCGCATTCAGAATAAATAACGGCAGCGGATAAAGTGCTGATACTTGGAAGGGACATTTAGTAAGGATGTATTTCTCCGATCAACCGGTTGATTTCTTCTTCAGGTATACCAATTTCTTTAACAAGAGATTTGTAGAGAGTAAGTGGGCTGCTGAGCCCAATGTTAAAGATGGAGGAGTCATTTACACTCACCATATTATCGTGTTAAAATGCTTTTAAAGGTAATAGTCGATGGTGTGTTTGGGTCTGTAGCCCGATGACTAGTACTCCATACTGAAAACTTTTGTGCAAATACTTCGGTCTATTTTCCCGATTGCACAAGCCCAGAATACTTAACGTAGCCCGCTATGTATCCGTTTTTGAACTTGCACACTCGAAAATTTGCACAGGAATTTCAAGTACGGAATACTGGATTGACATTTGGTCTTATCATTTGCATCATCACCTGTCCAGTCTGACAGCTTCCGCTCATGGCAAAAGGATATACAGTAAAATAACGATAGCTAGAAGGACATGTCGTAAATTCTTGTTTCGAGGTGATTCATATGAAAAAGGTTTACGACAATTGTTGTGGTATCGATGTGCATAAGCATCTCATAGTAGCTTGCTTCGTACATGGCAGGAATCCAGGAAGTTTGGTGCAACCATCCAGGAGATTCTTTTGCTTGCCGACTAGCTTTTATAGGAAAACTGCCAGAGGAGCCATGAAAGCATCGGTTCCTATTGGATGTCGTTCTATAGTTTCACAGTCACACCAAAATAAACAATATGGATCAAAGATGCCGGTGAGGTCTGGCAGGTTGAAAATAAATTGATCAAAGAAAAAACCTTTTTGTTTGTGAAAGAGGAAAAGCAGAATGCAGATAATGCCTAACCGTATGGACAGAGAGTTCTATAAACATCAGGAGGAATATGAGAAGGCAGCACTGAATGTGTTGCGTTCAGGCTGGTATGTACTTGGGGAAAATGTAGCTGAGTTTGAAAAGGAGTTCGCCGAATTTGTGGGCTCTAAATATTGTGTCGGAGTCGCCAGTGGATTGGATGCCTTGTGGATAGCGTTTAGAGCACTGGGAATTAAGGAGGGCGATGAGGTTCTCGTCCAGGGAAATACTTATATCGCCAGTGTCATGGGAATAACAATCAACGGCGCAAGGCCGGTATTCGTAGAGCCTGATGAATATTATAATATTGATACATGTAAAATAGAGGACAAAATAACTGACAAGACAAAAGCGATACTTGTAGTACATTTGTATGGTCAGGCGTCTAATATGACATCGGTCATGAAGATTGCGAAGAAGTATGGATTATATGTTGTGGAAGATTGTGCGCAGGCACATGGGGCAAGTTGGAACGGACAGCAGGTAGGGACGTTTGGCGATATAGGTTGTTTTTCTTTCTACCCCTCCAAAAATCTTGGCGCATATGGAGATGCAGGTGCAATAACGACCAATAGTGATCAAATTAGAGATTTTGTGCATATGTTCCGTAATTATGGTAGTGAAAAGCGTTATTATAATAAACTTGTGGGCACTAATTCCAGGCTGGATGAAATTCAGGCTGCATTACTCAGAGTGAAATTGAAGTATATTCAGGAAGTTTCGCAGGAAAAGAAGAAAACAGCGGAACGGTATTTAGAAGAATTAGATACCAGGGAGATTGTTTTGCCTAAAATTCGTAAAGGCAGCGATTCGGTATGGCATCAATTTGTGATTCGATGTAGCCGGAGAGATTCCTTGATCGACTATCTTAACAATAAGGGAGTCGGGACGATCATTCACTATCCTATTCCGCCGCATCTCTCCGAAGCGTATCAGTATTTGGAGCTTGACAAAGGCAGTTTGCCCATTACGGAGCAGTATGCCAGTGAGGTTTTATCAATTCCGATGTATACGGGAATGACAGAAGATGAGCAAAGATTTGTGATCGAGAATTTAAATACTTTTGGATGAGACATGTATTTTCTTGTCTGATACTATGATAAGAATACGTATTGCGTGAACTATGGGAGTACAGAAAATGGATAAAAAAATTGTAATTACATGTGAGAATTTCCCGGGTTTGAGACTGCTATCTGCCTTAGATGCAGATCAGGAGAAGCTGAGAATCTGGAAAAACAATCATCGGTCCAGCTTCTTTTATCAGGAAAATATACAGCCTGACCAGCAGTTGAAGTGGTTTCAGGGATATTTGAATCGGGCAGACGACTATATGTTTATGGTAGAGGAAGACGGTTATAGGATTGGGTGTATGGCATTTCGGGCGGAAGACGAAGATATCATTGATTTATATAATATTATCCGCGGGGAAGCTGGTGAAGGTAAAGTGACAATGCGAGATGCTATGTGTGTAATGTTAGCATATATTAAGACAGCATTTCCTGAACGAAGGATTAAGTGTGATGTGCTGAAGGATAATCCGGCAGTTAAATGGTATCAAAAATGTGGTTTTTCCATTTTAGAGGAAAAAGAGTATTATATTATGGGAATTCAGAAAGAAGATATTTCTGCGCTGATGATTGACAGTAAAGAGGAAATTTTATAAATTTGAACATTATTTGTTACACTTCACGGCCAATGTCATTAAGTTAAGCCTCATAAAAAATCTTATCTTATGGTCTAACTCAAATTTTAACTCAAATTTATCAAGAAATTTTAAAAAAAGGGTTGACACAAAGCCCAAAATGTGCGGCCGCTCTCGCTACTGATCGTATTTTTAGAGGTAGCGAGAGCGGCCCTTGAAATTGAAGCCAGAATTATTATTTCAATTTCAAGGAGGTACCTTATATGTCATTCCCTCAAAAGGTCAAGTCCACGCTTTGGGCTATCGTGGATAACATGGCCGGTAACACTGCCCACTTTGTTAAAAACCCCGGAAAGGACTTTACCCGTGAGCGGAAGCTGGGATTTGCCCAGCTCATCCGTTTCTTCCTATGCATGGAAAGCGGCTGCTTAAACCATGAACTGCTGAAATATTTTTATTTCCTCCCAGAGGAAGTACCCACTGCTTCCGCTTTCATACAGCAGCGGGCTAAGCTTCTTCCGGAAGCTTTCCGCTACATCCTCAACCAGCTTAACCTCCGCTTCCCGGCAAAGGGGCTTATGGGCAGATATTCCCTCATTGCTGCTGACGGCTGTGAGTTTAACATTGCCCGCAATCCAGAGGATGCTTCCACCTTCCATCCTACAAGCGGCAGGTCAGAGAAAGGATTCAATTCCCTCCACACAGTTTCTCTCTACGACCTGCTTTCCAGGAGGTATCTGGATGTAGTCTTCCAGCCCGGCAGACTCAAGAATGAGTTCTCCGCCCTCTGCCAGATGGTAGACCGCTATCTCTACGGCGGCTGTCCGGTCTTTGTAGCAGACAGAGGGTTTGCCAGCTATAACGTCTTCGCACATATAATTGAGAAAGGCTCTTTCTTTGCCATCCGCGCCAAGGATATCAACGTAAAGCGCCTCCTTGCAGCTGACAGCCTGCCTGGCCGGATGGACCAGTGGGCGGACGTTATCCTTACCCGCTCAAATGCCAGAAAGAAAAGGCTGCACCCCGAATTGGGATCTCTTTACCGCTTTATCTGCAAAGATGTCCCCTTTGACTTTATCACGGACAGCCATCCCGAATACCACATGCGGCTGCGCGTGGTCCGTTTCCAGATAGCAGATGGAGTTTTTGAAAACATTATCACCAATCTCCCTCCTGATGAGTTTTCACTGGAACAGATCAAGTATATTTATCATCTGCGCTGGGGCCAGGAAACCTCTTTCCGTGACCTCAAGCATACGATTGGGACCGCAAACTTTCATTCCAAGTCTCCGCAGTACATAGAGTTCGAGATCCTCTGCCGGATGACCCTGTATAACTTTTCTACTATCATAACCATGGGGGTTCCCATAGAAAAGAAAACAGAAAAATGGGAATATCAGGTTAACCTGTCCATGGCAATAAAAATATGCTTTGCATTCCTCTCAGACCAGATGGGGCCTGGAAATGTAAATGACCTGATCAACCATTATATACTGCCGATCAGGCCAGACAGAACCTATGCTCGCAAGCTAAGGTTCCAGGTGCCAGCCAGTTTCGCCTACCGTTTCGTGTAAAGCGTAACTGTGACTAACAGTATAGCATTTTTTGAGGCAGATATGCGGTCTGTCTGTTTGCCATGCCCAAAAACTTCCTATTATACTAAATATTCACTCCGAAGACCTCCGATAACTGACAAAATCCCCATATCATTCCAATACAGGATTGATTTATGGCAAAAATACTCTGACAGGTCTCGCTTAACTTAATGACATTGCTTCACGGCCCAATGTCATTAAGTTAAATGTGAAAATGCGAAGGAAACAGGTTGAAAAAATAAAGCATAATGAAATTTGGGTGGATTAAGGGCAGAAATT
>JAAWLQ010000073.1 GCA_022797995.1 Lachnospiraceae bacterium | reverse complement strand
TTTATTTATGGATTCCTGCTGATTATTGCGCTGATAACCGTATTCAATATTTTTAACAGCATGAATGCCAGCGTGGCCGCAAGGACAAGGCAGTACGGCATTATGCGCTCGATTGGCATGGGCTCAGGCCAGCTCTCTAAAATGATTGCGGCGGAAGCAGTCACCTATGCAGTCCTGGGCTGTATAACAGGATGTATCCTGGGACTGCCCTTGAATAAGATGATGTTCCAGTTCCTGATTGCCGGTAAATGGGGAATCAGCTGGAAGATTCCGGCAGCGTCATTGTTGTTGATTGTGGCATTGTGCGCTGTCTCCGCAGTGCTGGCAATCTGGCGGCCCATTCAGAGAATCCGACGTCTGTCTGTTGTGGATACGATAAAACTGCAGTGATTGGTTCCTCAGACCGGTTTTGGCTAAAACATCATTCTTTCCATATATTCTTCGGCGAAAACCGGATCTGAGGATAGCTCCAGTACCTGCGCCAGTTTTGCATATCGTACACAGGAAGCGCGATACTCCTGATTTAATAAAAGCATGGCGGCGCCGCTCAATGCGGCGTTTCCCACCACGCGGATTCGGGAAATCATTTCCGCCGGAAGCAATCCGATCTTCCCCGCATTTTCCGCGTTCAGATAACTGCCGAATCCCCCCGCGATCACAAGATGTGAAACGTCTTCGCAGCGCAGTCCGGCAGAAGAAAGGAGAGTACGGATTCCGGCATGAATCGCCCCCTTGGCTAACTGTACCGCCCGGATATCCTCTCTGCTGATACGGACCGGAGGCAGAATCATGGCAGAATCCTCTTCCATATATCCGGTCTCCTCTATCTGAGCGGTTTCCAGCAGACAGGCCACCGCGTCCACAATCCCGCTGCCGCAGATTCCCCTGGGCAGACCGTCGCCGATGACATGGGCTGTAAGCCTGCCATTGTGTACGGCGACTCTGTCTATGGCCCCGGGGCTGCCGCCCATTCCCATGGAAATCCCCGCTCCCTCAAAGGCGGGACCTGCGGCGGTGGAACAGCAGGTAAGCTTTCCCTCATGCCAGAGTGCCATCTCACCGTTGGTGCCGATATCTGTCAGCAGCTGTGTACTGTCACTTTCACAGATGCCCGACGCCAGCATGGCCGTGATCAGATCCGCCCCCACAAAGGCGGAGGCACAGGGAGCAAGATATACCTCTGTCTCCGAAGAAAGCTCTGCAATGCCCAGCTTTCCGGCGGATACGGTCTCCCCGAACAGCCTTTTCGCTGCGAAAGGAGCATGGGAAAGAGGTTCGGTGGAAGTGGCAGTGAGCAGATGCAGCATCACGGTATTCCCTGTAATTACGACTCCGTCGATTTCGGCCGGCGTTATTCCGGCAGCTTCGGAAAGCTGGGACAGCAGGCAGTCCATAGCTTTACAGATTGCTTCGGCAATGGCCTTGTCCGCGCCGTCCAGTGCGGCTTCTATTCGTGAAATCACATCCGCGCCCCAGCTGCTCTGAGGATTCAGGCGGCTTCCCTCCGCAAGAAGCGCTCCCTGAACATTATACAGGCGGGCGGCCAGGGTGGTGGTACCGATATCCAGAACGAAGCCGTAAGACTGAAATCCGGGATGCAGCCGAATTTCCGGCATATCACCGGAGATCCGGATCTGTCCGTTGCCTGTCCCTGCCAGAGAGACGGTGCAGTCTCCCTTCACTGTGGTACAACAGGCCAGCCGGACTCCCTGCCGGATTTCTTCTTCCGTCAAAAGTCGTTTCTCCGTGTCCGACAGGTCGCTGACAGTGCCCCGGACCGTCACTTTACATTTTCCACAGCGTCCATGTCCCCCGCAGGGCATACTCATCACTGCTTCCTCTGCCAGTAATTTCCCCAGCAGCGTTCCCGGGGCGGCCCTATATGCGGTTCCGTTCACTGTAATCATCGCCATTTCTTTCTCTCCAATCCCTGTTATACGGCTCAAAAAACTATTTCGTAGAATAAAATACTGCCCCAAAATATGTAACCGTATTCTGTCCGTTAATATACCTCATCCCACACGCGGCGGCAAGCTTTGACACATTGATTCCATAGGTCTCCAGAGAAGATATGGCAAGGTCCGGATGGCGGCAGGGGAGACTATCCACTTTTGCGCAGACCGGGCAGAGCCGGCATCCACCTGCTCCCAGGTGCAGCACTTTGGCAAAATCATCCCCTTTAAAAAGGGTTCTGAGCCTCTGGGAGAGACTGTTATGGATTCCGGCGGCAGCTTCCATGCCTTCAACATCATAACTGTCTTCCAGAGTTCCTATGGTCTGGTATACAAGAGCCTTGTCATAAGTGCCAATTTCCTGCATCAGGGTCTCAATATCCCCTGCATCCGGCGGACACATCCAGCATCTGCCATAATTTCCACAGGCATTTGACTCACAGAGACGTCTGAATTCCGCCTCCAGCGTAATCTCCGAAACGGGAAGGACAGCCGCTCTGTGGGCTCCCTGCTTCATCACTTCTTCTGCCAGCTTTTCATCAAAGCTATCTGTAACCATATCATTCACAGCCCTTCTACACTATTTCAGCTTCTTAATTTCTTCCGCGTAATACTGTACCAGCTCAAATTTGGAACCGGGCATCAGTCTGTGGTCGGGACAGGGTATAAATCCTCCCAGGCTTGCAAGCCGTTTCATTCGCTCAAGCTCCGCGTCCACTGCCGCCTTGTCCTTGCGGAAAGCCGTTTTGTCCATGCCGCCCACACCCAACATTCCTTTGCCGAATTTCTGGCGGGCAGGCTCGAACTGATCTCCCCACACGCCGATTTCAATGGGGAACATGGTATTGACCCCATTCTCGAACCAGGTGGGCAGCAGCTTTTCCGTCACTCCGTCGCAGTCCAGAGAAATGACATCGATTCCGTATTGGTGGCAGAGATCATTTCTTTTTTTATAATGTTTGGCACAGACTTCTTCGAACAGCTCGGGGGAGATCAGAGGACCGTTTTTGAAACAAATATCCTCCCAATAGTGGGCAAAATCAAATCTGGCCCCTGTCTCCAGTACAGCTTTGACGCATTGATACTGCATTTCGGCATAGGTGTCCACAATGTCAGCGAAAAGCTCCTCATCTTCGTCATAAATCAGATAGCTCATCCCTATGACCGAGGCCATGTTCCGGATATCTCCCAGGACACTGCCAAGCTTCAGGCCAATTGGAATATCCATGGGCCTTGTCTCATTGAAATGTCTGTAGTACTCCAAATCCACACGCTCAGGTGAAAATTGCATTTTCGGCCGGTAAAGTGTCTCAAACGCCTCCCTGTCTTTCAGGAGATAATCATCCTCCGAGGGGATAGAGACAACGCCGGGCTTAATGCGCTCAATCAGCCCTACCTCGTTCTGGACACGTCTGGAACCGTCGGGCAGAATCTCCAGTACTTTATACTCGAACGGGGGCATCAGGCCGTTTTGGGTATCCATTACATGGCTCCAGTTGAAATCCCAGCCAATCAAACGGTCCAGTTCCGCTTCTGCCTGGCTTCCATCACGATTGTCCGGTCCTGCAAGCTCCTTCGGAATCTTTCCCTGTTCGGCCCATTCTTCCAGCAAACTGCTCCAGTAACCGAAATGAACCGCAGGAAAACGATCCACCGGCCTGTAATGCAGAATATTCATAGCACGTTCTCTGTTCGTCATAGCTTTTCCTTTCTGAAATCAAGTCGCTGCGCGACGGCAAAGTCCCGCACAGCTAAATCAAGTCGCTCCTAAACGTTTCCTTCATAATAGTCCTTCACGGCGGCAAAGAAGTCATCAATGTTCTCCCATTTGGAGAGAGGGGGAATATCACAGCCGGAAGAGATCACAAAGTTCGGATAACCGCCGCATTTTTCCAGCAGGTCCAATGTGGCCCTGCGGATGGATTCCGGTGTTCCATTGCAGAATTCCCCGGCCGGGTCCACATTGCCCATGACGACCGTATCCGCCGGGACACGTTCCAGCATTTTCTTCATATCAATGGCATTACCAAAATGATAAGCGGCTGCTCCTGTCTCCAGAATGGAATCCGCCATATCCACAGTATGGTCCCCGCAGTTATGATAAATGACCAGAAACCGGTCATCCTGCACCTCATCCACAATTTGCTTTACATAGGGGGAGGAAAACTCTTCCGCAAGGGAAGGGGAGAGCAGGCCTGTCACAGGCTCCGCGAGGACCACACCGTCTGCGCCTGCCTGCCTGTAGGCCTTGCAGTATTCTATGATAAAGCGTGTGGTTTTCTCCATCACTGTGTGCACTAAATCCGGCTCGTCATAGCAGTCTACCATAATTTCTTCCACATCCAGCAGCCGGGCGGCAAGAGAGAAGGGACCGATGGCACCTGCGAAAACCGGTCTGTCGGTGATAAGCTTTACGGCCTTTTCGATGGTTTCCACATACAGGCCGCTTCTGGCACTTCCGACTTCCGGAATTTTCAGCGCCTGTGCTTCCTCCTCGTTGTTCACAATCCTGCCCACTACCGTGGGAACCTCTCTGTCGCTCACGCGGATTTTGGAACCGAAACACTCGGCTTCCACAGAAAGGTCCATCAGGCTCACCGCGGCGGCGCTGTCCGTATGCTCTGCGATCAGCTGCATTCCTCTGGCCTGACGGTCACTGTCTGAGATCAGCTCCTTCACACTGATTCCCAGCAGAGAAACGGCGGGAAAGGAAAGGATGGGCAATGGCTTTTTCACCGGAGAAAGCCGGAGCTCCTCCAGCCACTTTTTCATATTTCTTTCCATATCGTATGTTTGTACCCCTTTCTTAAGGAGGCCGGCACCTCCTTTGGAATTATTTCTGAATGGTTCTTAAACGGCCGCACATAATTCCACGGCGGCATCCGCTGCGCTGGCGGCATCCGGAGTATACCTGTCCGCGCCGATCTTCCGGCAGTATTCCTCGGTCACAGGCGCGCCTCCGATCATGATCTTCACCTTGTCCCGGATTCCGGCTTCTTCGGCTTTCTTTACCACCTCTTCCATCACATCCATTGTGGTGGTCAGCAGGGCGGAACAGCAGATTACCTGGCAGTTCTGTTCGATTGCTGTGCTGATATAGGTTTCGGGATCAACATCCGTACCCAGATCGACAACCTCCAGCCCCTTTCCCTCCATCATCATTTTCACGAGATTTTTACCGATATCATGGAGATCTCCCTTCACGGTGCCGATGCAGACTTTGCCGGTGGCTTTGATGCCGGCTTCCTCGATCAGGGGCTTTAACACCTGTGCTCCCATGTTCATTGCCCTGGCCGCCACCAGAACTTCCGGAACGTATACTTCATTGTTCTTAAACTTTTCTCCGATGATGTTCATGCCGTCCAGCAGGCCTTCGTTCAGAATCTGATCTACCGGGATTCCCTGGTCCACTGCCTGCTGCACAAGCTCCTTTACTACCTTTGCCTTTCCCCTTTGAAGATTTTCGGAAATTTCCGCAAGAAGACCCATCTGTCTTTCTCCTCCTTTATTTACTGATTTTTTCTGCGTATTCGCCCGATATTGGCTGGGCGTCATGGAAAACTGTGATTTGAACAGACGATAAAAGGACGGCAAATCCTTCAGCCCGCATCCATATACAATCTGTTCATTTGTCATCTGCGTCTCTGCCAGGAGCCGGCAGGCCTGATTCAGACGCACGCTGCGGAGGTATTCGTGGAAATGCCCCCCTGTGTCCCGATGGAACAGTTTGCTGAGGTGGGACTTGCTGACAAAAAGGGAATCCGCAATTTTTTCCAGAGTCAGATTTTTGTCCGAATAGCGCTCCATCACGGTACGCATGGCAGAGGAGACAAGCATCCTGTCCTTTGGCTGCACAGGACACAGACTGCGGGATTCCTCCAGATACCGTTCCATGGTAATCAGAAGGACTGTCAGATGCGCCTTCACCGCATCCTTCCATTCCGGATTCTTCTCCCTGATTTCACTTTCCAACATCTGATAGATACGCTCCACATTCTCCAGAGAGCGATTCTTTAAGGATGCACAGGCTGTCAGAATATCCTCGTTGAAGACGCCGTAGCAGTAGCGGGGACTGTCTGGAGCTGACAATTCGCCGTCGAACCAGTCTTCCACATCAAAAAGCAGGCTTCGCACTGTGAAGGCTTCCTCCTTTTTCCCTCTGAAATATCCATGAGGCACATCGGCATTGATGATACAGACATCGCCTTTTCTGCAGTGGAGCACTTTATTCCAGGCACAAAGAACGCCGGATCCTTCCGTCACAATACTGATTTCCACAAATTCATGAAAATGCAGATGGGACAGGGAAAAATCCGGTCGAAATACTTTCTTACAATGGAAAGTATTCTGATAGATGGGATTCTCCTTCAACCATTCGTCTTTGCTCTGCTTCGTGGGCTGGCCATCAGGGTAAGTCACTTTTCTCCTCCCGCCGCAATGATACATTGGTGTTCTCAGCTGCCATATATTACCGCATTTTCAGTGTACTACAAAAGAGAAGGAAATGTAATATGGTAATATTGCCATTTGTCCCAACCCACGGAAACAAAACCATATAAAACCACAGATTACCGGGCCGTTTCGGACTCCAGTTCTATGGGAATCTCATAGAGCACTTCATAGCTGTCATCCAGGATTTCGCCGTAGGGGGAGGATTTCATGTTGCTGCGGATGACTTTCAGGGTCAGCCCTGTCCCCATAGTATCCGGTTTGGTATACCAGTAGCCGTTTACATCGTTATCTTCATAGAGATAGATGGTGTAATCATTGCCCAGCTCATCAGACAGAATAAAGCTATATTCATCCCCGGTGTGTCCGATGGTGGCGCAGTCGATGAACAGAGTCACATAGAGGGCGGATTCCTGAATCCGGTTTACTGTGATTGCGTGTTCTCCGAATTCGTAAGACTCATTGATATCCCAGCTTCTGCCTGTGAAGCAGGATACCGGGGTAAAAGTGCTGGTAAAGCCTTCGCCGCCGTTTGAGTAGAGGAGGCTTACAGTCAGCTCTTTCCCGATCAGGTTTCTGCCGTCCACCTGTTCCAGATCAATGCAATAGAGCAGAGTCATCGCCGTGTCATTGGACGCATCATCGGAATAAATCTGTGTGTGTAATCCTTTGGTATATTCCGACTGGCATAGTACGGTATCGCTTTCTGTAATATAGAAGAACCATGGTAAAAAATAAGTGTGGAAGGAACCGTCCGAAGCCTCCTCCAGGCCGCTCCAATTGAAAGTATAGCTTAACAGCAGGTGCCGGTCTTCCACAACGGCGCTGTTCAGTGTGGCAATGACGCCGTCACATTCCTGAGTATCGCCTATGCGTACGGCATATTCCGACTCAATTTCGTCAAAATTTTGCATAATGACACGATTTTCATTGGCACGATGGGAGAGAAAGTGGCCGATGATCGGGATTGCGGCCAGACTGACACTGCCCAGAAGCGTGATCAGCGCGGCGGCCAACACAAGGGACAGCCGGAATTTGGCACGTCGGGGTCGCCGGTTCGCCGATTTCGCCGTTTGTGCATCCAGGTATTCCAGGACGTAGCGTTCGTCAACTTCTCCTATTTTGTCTAATAACTGTTCCTGTTTTTTTCTATTCATATGGTAATTCCCCTTTCTTCCAGTTTACTTTTCAGCTTCTTCCGCATTCTGGTGAGGCGGATGTTGATGGTATTCTTAGTCACGTTGTTGTGCTCCGCCAGAGACTCTATGGACTCAAGGGCAAAGTAACGCCCCATGAAGATCAGCCTGTCTTCCGGGGACAGATCGGCCAGGAAACTGTCAATGGCTTCCCGCAGCAGACCTCCATCTTCGTCAGGTGCGGTGTTATCCGGGATACAGTCCTCCAGTTCGTCCAGTGCCACCAGATAGACGCCTCCTCCGCGCTTTTTTGCCGTCAGACGGCGGATACGGTCCACGGCCCGCCGCCTGGTTAACATGGCGGCATAGGAGGCCAGCGACGCCGGACGCTTTGGCGGGATGGTATTCCAGATGTCCAACAGCGCATCATTTACACATTCCTCCACATCCTGGAGTGTGGGCAGAATCCGTCCGGCAAAATTTTTCAACAGTCTGCCATATCGTCGGATGATTTCGTCCAGAGCGGATTCTCTGCGCTCCATGAGCAGAGTGATGATTTCGGTATCTTCCATAGGTTTTTCCTTTCGTTTATTCAGATTGGCCCGGCCGGACCGCCTTCTATCTATTAAATCGGAAAAAGTGGGAGAAACTTTCTGAAAAGTACAAAATATTTGAGGAGAGATTTAATAAGATCTTTTGCCTTTTTCAGGCGCTTCATCCACAAATAATCGAAAAATTTTATATGAGGTTTTATTTGCATAATAAGTGGATCTGGGCTAAAATGATTTTAAGGAAGGACCAATAAACCATGTAAGACAGGAGGCAGCCTGATGGGGAATTATTTGAATCCGGGGAATGAAACTTTCTATAAGATGGTAAATTCCGAGATTTATATAGACAAAACCGGTTTACTGAAATATACGAATAAAGTGATGAATACCATGCAGGGCTATTTGTGCGTAAGCCGGCCCAGGCGTTTTGGAAAGTCTATGGCGGCTGCGATGCTGGCGGCATATTACAGCTGTGAATGCGATTCCAGGGATTTGCTTTCTCCTTATGAGATTGCCGGAAGTGAAGATTTTGAAAAGTATCTGAATCAATATAATACGATCTTCCTGAATATGCAGGAGTTTATGAGCCAGAGCAGAGATATGGATGGGATGCTGGATTTGATTCGAAGAAGTGTCTTGTGGGATCTGACGGAAAAATATCCGGACATCCGGTATTTCGACAATACAAATCTGGTGAGAAGCATGCAGGATATTTATGCCGGAACCAGATGCCCTTTTGTGATTATCATTGATGAGTGGGACTGTGTGTTTCGAAAGTATAAGACGGAGAAAGAAGTACAGGAGCGCTATCTTGATTTCCTGCGGGAGCTGATGAAAGATAAGGGATATATTCATCTCGCTTATATGACAGGAATCCTTCCAATAAAGAAATATGGTACGCATTCTGCCTTGAATATGTTTGACGAATTTACCATGATTGACCCGGGGCCTCTGGCTTCCTATGTGGGGTTTACGGAAGGGGAAGTCCGGAAACTTTGTGAACAGTATGGGATGGAGATGGAGGAAGTGAAGAGCTGGTATGACGGATATTCTTTTGAAACGGAAGTGTCTGTCTATAGTCCAAAGTCTGTGGTCAGTTGTATGCGCTTTGGCAGAATTGGGAATTACTGGAATCAGACGGAGACCTTTGAAGCCCTGAAAGCTTATATAGATATGGACTATGACGGTTTGCGGGAAGATGTGTTGAGTATGATTGCCGGAGAGAAGGTGCCTGTAAATACGGGAAGCTTTACCAATGATATGGCAACCTTCCGAACAGAGGATGACATCCTTACCCTGTTGATTCATTTGGGGTATCTTGGATATGATTCTCTGGAGAAAAGTGTATTTATTCCCAACAGTGAAGTGCGATCCGAATATGTGAATGCGGTATCCGTATCAGATTGGGGTGAAATCTCGAGAGCCTTGAAGAATTCGGCGGACACGTTGAAGGCCATATGGCAGAAACAGCCCGGGCTGGTTGAGGAGAGTATGAAGGAAGCGCATTTTGAAACGTCTCATATCCAGTATAATGATGAAAATGCTTTGAGCTATACCATTTCACTTGCTTTGTACGCGGCAAGGAATTTTTATACCATACACCGGGAGATGGCCGGCGGCAAGGGATTTGCAGATCTTGTATTTATTCCCCGGAGACGCTATCAGGACAAACCTGCGCTGGTAGTTGAGCTGAAATGGGACCGGAATGCCAAAGGCGCCCTGGAACAGATTAAGACAAAAGGATATTGTAGAAGCCTGGAGGAATATCATGGTAATCTTCTGCTGGTAGGAGTAAACTATGACCGAAAGACCAAAGAGCACCAATGCGTGATTGAAGAATATGTGGTAAATGCATGACCAGTTAGCTGGACGGTAAGGGGTGGTACATTGACTTTTGAATGGGATGAAGATAAAAATCAGTTAAACTTAAAAAAGCATGGTATTGATTTTGAGACGGCAATGCTTGTCTTTAATGATTTGCAGCGTATTGAAATATATGATGTTGAACATAGTATTCATGAAGACCGATATAATACGATTGGAATGGTTCAGGATGTATTGTTTGTTGTCTATACAGAGCGTAAAGAAAATATACGTTTGATATCGGCAAGATTAGCAACTGAAACAGAGAGGAGAATTTATTATGATACGGACAGTTACTTTGGATAGAAATCAGAAGCCTACGGAAGATCAGATTGAGCAGATAAGAAAAGCGGCAGAGAGAGAGATAACATTTGACGAGGATTCTCCGCAGCTTACACCTGCGATGGAAAAAGCATTTCGTCTGGCGGCGAAAAATCGCAATACGCAGAAAAGAATAAATATATCATAATGTTATCTGATAAATGCATGACCAGTTAGCTGGACGGGGATGATAGAGTTCGCGAAGCGATTTCTATAAACATTATTAATAAGCGGAAAAAGAAAGCGAGGGTACCATTATGGGAATTGTTAGTATGCGGTTTCCGGGAGGAAAGAAAAGAGCTCTGACCTTGAGCTATGACGACGGTGTGGAGCAGGATGTGCGATTGATCGATATCATGAAAAAGCACGGCCTGAAGGGAACCTTTAACATCAGCAGCGGACAGTATGCGCCGGAGGGAAAGACCTGGCCGGAGGGAACCATTCACAGAAGGATGTCCAAAAAGAAGTGCCAGGAGCTGTATGGGAACAGCGGCATGGAGGTGGCGGTTCATGGATTGAACCACCCGTGGCTGGAGCAGCTGCCGGAAAATCTGTGCACCTATGAAGTTCTGCAGGACCGCATGAACCTGGAGGCAGAGTATGGCGGAATGATCAGGGGCATGGCGTATCCTTTCGGTACTTATAATGATTCTGTGGTGGATACTTTGAAGCGCTGCGGTATTGTGTATTCCAGAACCGTGGAAGCCACAGAGAAGTTCGACATTCCAAAGGACTGGCTGAGAATGCCGGCTACCTGCCATCACAATAATCCCAGATTAATGGAGCTGGCTCATGCGTTTGTGGAAAATCCGTTCCCGTTTGCTCCGGGGCTTTTCTATCTGTGGGGCCACAGCTATGAATTTGAGGCCAATGATAACTGGCAGGTGATAGAAGAATTTGCAGAGTTCATGGGAAACCGGGAAGACATCTGGTATGCCACCAACATTGAAATCTATGATTACATAGCCGCTTATCACCAGCTGATTTTCAGTATGGATCAGAGGAAGGTTTACAATCCTACCTGTACTACACTGTATTTCAGGATGAATATGCAGGATTACAGTGTGAAGCCGGGGGAGACGCTGCTCTGTGAATAGACTACAGTGAAGAATTGTCAGGAGTATTTTTACACACTTCTTTGGGATAAAGGGAATCCGCGTTCAGGCCGGTGTCTGAGGCGGATTCTTTTATGCGCAGGCACGCAATGGGAAGTTTTTCGTCGGAGCGGGATACGGGCCGCGCGGCGGACAGGGGAGAGGGACATTCTGTTGCCTGATTGCACAGGTGTATGCAGGGAAAAGCATTCCCTCACATATTTGTGGAATCAGAGCAGGAATATTCCGTCTGGGAGGAAGTATGGGGTTAAATGGTAAAGTATATTTTTCGATGGAAGAAGGGTGGAAAGATGGAAGCGGGATGGAAAGAGATGAAAATAGTAATCGCAATTGACTCATTTAAAGGATGCATGACGTCTCTGGAGGCGGGGCTTGCGGCAGAGGACGGCGTAAAGCGCGTATTTCCGGATGCGGAAATCGTTGTCCGCCCCATGGCCGACGGCGGAGAAGGTACGGTGGAGGCGCTTACGCCGGGGCTGGGCGGCGTCATTCATACGGCAGGGGTCCGGGGTCCTCTGGGAGGGGAAGTGGAATGCAGATATGGGATAGTGGAGCGGGAAAAGCTGGGAATCATTGAGATGGCCGGGGCGGCCGGAATCACATTGATAAGTCCGGAGGAGCGAAATCCCTTACTTACGTCCACCTATGGCGTGGGCCAGGTGATTCTGGAGGCCGTGAAGGCAGGCTGCAGACGTTTTCTGATGGGAATAGGCGGCAGCGCCACAAATGACGGAGGACTGGGAATGTTGCGGGCCTTCGGATATGAATTCGTCTGCGGGGATGGCGGTCTGGCACAGAATGCGTCGGATTTGGACAGAATAATGGAAATCAAGAGAGAAAAAGTGATTCCTGAGCTGGCGGAATGTGTATTCCGGGTAGCGTGTGACGTCACAAATCCGCTGTGTGGACCTGAGGGGGCCAGTGCGGTGTTCGGTCCCCAGAAAGGGGCCACGCCGGAGATGATCCGGCAGCTGGATAGGGGACTGGAGCATTTCGCGGAAGTGACGCGCAGGCTCTATCCGGCTGCGGATGCGGCGACGCCCGGAACAGGGGCGGCCGGAGGATTGGGATTTGCTTTTCTGGCATACACCAATGCGACGCTGGAGCCCGGAATCCAGATTGTTCTGGAGGAGACCCGGCTGGAAGACGACATAGCACAGGCAGATGTGGTGATTACCGGGGAAGGAAG
>JAAWLQ010000072.1 GCA_022797995.1 Lachnospiraceae bacterium | reverse complement strand
TGCCCGGCCACCATGGCCCGGGCGCAGGCGGCGCGCTGCTTCTGGCCGCCTGAAATTTGATAGGGGAATTTGTTCAGGATGTCGTCAATCCCGAGACGCATGGATACATCCTGCACCTTATCCCGGACCAGATGGGGATTCACATGATTGATGGTGAGGGCCAGACCGATATTTTCTTCTACTGTGAGCGTGTCCAGCAGATTAAAATCCTGAAAGACAAAGCCCAGCTTTTCCCGGCGGAAGCGTGCCAGTCTGGCCGGAGGCAGTTTGGAGATATCTTCTCCGTTCAGCAGGATATGGCCTGCACTGACGGTATCTATGGTGGAAATACAGTTGAGCAGCGTGGTCTTGCCGCTGCCTGATGCGCCCATGATGGCGATAAATTCGCCCTCTGCCACATGAAAGCTGATGCGGTCAAGGGCTTTGGTCACGTTGTTTTTACTTCCGTAATATTTTTCGATTGCGTTTACCTGCAGCATATGATTCTCCTCTCGCCGGAACGGTGGTTACAATTCTGTGTCTTGTCTGAACTGTTACCATGATACACCTGCGGAGGAGAAAAGGGTATCGAATTTCTATTGATTTATCTTACAGATTTGAAAGATTGAAAGGTAAGCGACACACTGGTGCTCTGTCCCTCCACAGACTGGATGTCAAGCTGAATTCCCAGATGGCCCGCCAGCTTCCGGCACAGATAGAGCCCCATACCGGTGGAGCCGCCCCGGGAGCGGCCGTTGCTGCCGGTGAAGCCCCGGTCGAAGACCCTGGGCAGTTCGTGGGCCGGGATGCCGATTCCGTTGTCGCTGACGGTAAGCTGTACCTGATTTTCCAAAGCTTTGGCGGAAAGGGTGATCACAGGCTGTTCGCCCCGATAGCGCACTGCGTTCTGCAGCAGCTGGCCCAGCAGGAAGCAGACCCATTTTCCATCCGTGTATACAACATGCGCCAGATTTTCGGTTTCTACCCGTACGCCGCTTTGAATCAGCAGGGAACGGTGGTGCTCCAGGGCTTCGGCGGCGATATCTTCCAGAGAAATCTGCCGCACCAGGAAATCCTGTTCCGGACTTTCGGCACGGGCGTAATATAATGCACGTTCCACATGATTTTCAATCTGAGCCAGCTCCACGGTGAGCTTCCGCCGGGTTTTCTCGTCGGTATTGCGACAGATTAACCGGGCGGCCGTGATGGGGGTCTTGATTTCATGGACCCAGCTTTCAATATATTCTCTGTACTCCTTTGTAGTGGCCTGGGCATCGGAAACTGCTTCAACCATGCTTTTGCCGGCCTGGCGCATCAGGTCAAAAAGGATCTGTTCCTGGAGAGTTGTCGGTTTCGGGACGCACTCCATGAACAGATATTTCCGGTCCAGGTTCTCCAGGATGGATGCCAGTTCCCGGATATGATTTCGGAATCGTAAGAACTCTATCACCTGACTTCCCACGAAAAAGACTCCCCATAATAACAACAAAAGGAGCAGAATGCCCTGCTGTGTGCCTGTCAGCAGCAAAAAGACTGCTGCCCCAGCCACTAAGGAGCCACGCAGAAGAAGCCGGCCCAGTCTGTCCTCAATAAATTTGCTGAATGTCATGTTTGATTAACCTTTCACTCAAATCTGGTATCCCATTCCCCGCCTGGTTTTGATGTAGTCCGGCAGACCGATTTCTTCCAGTTTTCCCCGTAACCGGGTTATGTTGACACTTAAGGTATTGTCATCGATGTAAATATGATTGTCCCACAGGATGTCAATCAGCTCTGTCCGGGAGACAATTTCCCCGGGATGCTGCATGAGATGGGCCAGAATCCGCAGTTCGTTGCGGGTCAGCTCTATGGTCTGGCCTCCGGCGCAGGCAATGCCTCCGGAAAGGCTGATGGAAAGGCCCCTTGCCTCCATCCTGTCCGGCTCCTGTGACCCGGCAGCCCGGCGCAGGACCGTTTTAATCCGGGCCAGCAGCACGGGAATGTTGTAGGGCTTTGTGATGTAATCGTCGCCGCCCAGATTCAGGGCCTGGAGCTCGTCCATGCTGGAATCCCTGGCAGTGATGAATATGATTGGCACACGGGAAATGTTCCGCAGCTTCATACACAGTGTAAAGCCGTCTTCATCGGGCAGTCCCAGATCCAGCAGGACAAGGTCGGGGTCAAAGGTCTGAAACTGTGACAGGATATCCATGAAATCTGACACAGCCAATACCTGATACCTTTCATTTTCCAGCAAAAGAGATAATTCCCTGCGGACTGCCGGGTCATCCTCTATAATCATAATTTTCTGCATGATGAATAAATATCCTTTTCAAAACTCCCTTTTAAATAGGGCGTTGGAGTTGCCACAAAATCAGCCTGTTTTGTTGATTTTATAGTATGTAAATTCAGAAAGTTAATCCCCAGATTGTATCCTGATAAAAGCAGCTGGCAAAATGGTACTGTCTTTATCAATTTAAAATAGTTCTTGAAAAGGCTTTATAGTAGAGAGTGTGGCCGACCTGTCCAAAACTGCAAAAACCACAGTTTCAAAAGATTCCGGAAAGGATTCTGTCAGGAGTTCTTTCCACCATTGGGCAATCTGCTCCGGATCATTGCGGAACACGCCGCACCCATAGGCCCCCAGAATCAAATGTCTGCAGTTCTGGCTGGCAAAAATGGCCAGAGCCAGCTGCATCCGTTCCCGCATTACCTGCTCTGCCTGTGAGACACTTTCTCCTCTCAGCCGTACCTGTCCCATATTGACGGCTGGCAAAGTCAATACCGATGCTGTGACGGGTTTGGACAGAAGTCTGAAACGGCCGTCCCGGAAAAAGGGGACCTCCGGGGAGTATATGGCGTGATGGGTGTACATCATGGTCCCGCAGGCGCGGTTTTTCGTATAATACTCTTCATGGGCGATCAGGGTTTTGTAGAGACTGCTGGAAGCGGCCAGACTTTCCTCCTGCGCCATGGCGCCGTTGATAAAGCCGCCCCCCGGATTTTTCGCGCTGGCAAAATTCAGGACGGCAATGTCCTTTTTCCCCTCTGATGTCAGGTCCAGAATGGCATCCACGGTAGAACAGTTCCAGACTTCGAAGGTTCTTGAGGCAGAGTGCCCAGAGGCGGCCCGCCCGGAGATTGTCTGTCCGGAAACTGCGCTCCCGGAGAGAAAGCTGCAGTCTTTGAGCAGTTCCCTGCCCTGTTCCGGGGTCAGCAGGAAGCTTTTCCGCAGAGAATATTCCTGCAGAGCCATGATTTCTATCTTTTTTCCGCCTGCTTCATAATATCCTTTTTCCATGATATCCAGGGTTTCCCTGGCGATTGCTTTTCGATCCATATTTCTACCATTCCTTTCTTTATAACCATAAAATTCTTGCTTATCGTCAATGCCTGATGAGATCTGCAAATTCTGCTCCTGCCGCCCGGGCCAGGTCCTCCGGATTTAACTCCAGCTGAGAACCGATTCTGCCACCGCTGACAATGATTTTTTCCTGCGTTCTGGCGGACAGGTCGATTCTGGTTACATATTGTTTTTTCATGCCGATTGCGGTACAGCCGCCTCGGATGTAGCCGGTGATTTTGTTGATATCCTTTACATGAATCATCTCCACACTTTTCTGTCCCACACTTCTGGCGGCCGCTTTCAGGTCCAGCTCTTCCGCAATGGGAATCACGAACACAAAATACTCCCGATTGCTTCCCTCTGTGACCAGAGTCTTGTATACTTTTTCATAAGGCAGAGAGAGCATATCCGCAATCTGGATTGCGTCTACAAATTCGTCGCATTCATAAGTCATATGGGTGTATGGAATCTTCATGGATTCCAGGATACGCATGGCGTTGGTCTTGTTTTCTTTTTGCTTTGCCATCTTTTATTCTCCTTTTGCCGGTCTGACATATATTGTTGTTCCATTTTTCACTTGCCGGCGTTATGAAATGTTTTTGTACATGTTTTGCAAAAAAACATTATTATAACGATAAAATTAACGTGAAACCTGGATTCTACTGTTCATGACAATAGAATCCTCGCAGAACGTGGATTCTATTGTATATTATACTCGAAAATGGAAAAAAGCAAAGGGTGATTTTGCTCTGCGGCTATGATACAATGGCGTAAATGGCAGCAGGTCCGTGCTCTGCCCTAATTGATATGGAAAATGGAAGTCCCAAACCGAAAAATAGATACGGAAGATATAGAATACAGCACTTTTGGTCAAGATGAAAATCTCATTCTATTGTATCATGTGTAAGGAAGGTGTAACTGAGCAAGGAAGCTCAATTTGGTTACACGGCGCCGCAGGAGTCAGGTATTAGGATTTTTAAAGCAACAGGAGAAGGAAGCATGAGTGACAGGATACCGATATTTCGTTCGCTTGCCATGATTGAGGAGAGAATCCAGGAAAAACTGAATGTGGAAATGCTTGCGGAAGGCATTCACTTTTCCCGCTACCACTATCAGCGAATGTTTCGGGAAGTGGTTGGGGACAGTGTCATGGCATATGTGACCAGGCGGAAGCTGGCTCTTGCGGCCGAAGAGCTGGCGCGGACGGACCACACGGTTCTGGAGGTGGCGTTAAAATACGGTTACGATTCTCATGAAGGCTTTACCCGCAGCTTCAAGGCTTATCTGGGGGTGACGCCCACAGAATTCAGGAAATATCATCCGTCCATATGCTTTCCGGGAGTGAGAAAGGAGAAAAGTGCTATGTTGTATTCAAAGACTGCAGACGAAATTATCAGAAAACTGAATGGTTTAATTGTGGAGGCCGGGGAGACGGCAGCGTATATCAGAAAGAACGAAGAGAAAGGCGGAGACGGGGCGGCAGCTTACAGGACATTCTGGGAATATGTTGCAGGCAGAGTAGATAATCTGGCGGAACAGCTGAAGGAGAGCCTGGGGCGTGTCACAGCCATTGCAGAACGCCCGGATGAAATATCGGCACGGTTTTTCATAATTAAGGCCGTTGAAGACGCTGCGTTTGAATGGGCTCTTATGGCCTTTCAGACCGGGCTGATGACAGCGAGAGCACTGCCGGAACACAGAGAGGCATTTCGGCCACTCTGTTATCAATGCAATACGCTGGCGCAACATGCCCGTCTGGGGGCGGAGGAGATTGGAGAATTTTTTGGCGAGCTGACAGAGCTGATTTTTCAGGATATGCGGCAAAACGCACAGATTAAAATTCAGCATGCCGCAGACGTTGGGAAAGAGGCGGCTCAGAAGCTGTCGGTTCCGGCGTATCCCTATGCCTATATTGCCGATGAAATTCAGGAAATTGCCGTAAGCCTTTCGAGCATGCCGCTGGAAGAGTTAACGGTATATCTGTTGGAGGAATATCGCATTCGGCTGGATAACGTGGCTTTTGCCGCCGATATGGATATCCTGCGGGCCCCGTCACATAAGCAGCTTTTCGAGAACATATCGAATTTTAGACAACAGTTGGACGAGGTGATTACCTTTTTTGAGAGCCTGCCGGAAGAAACTGTCCGGACATCTTCGCAGGAGGAAGCAGAGACTGAGCCGGTACGCAGTGTTGAAAAAAAGTATGCTGACCTGGCCTTCCAGGAGAAGATTCTGCTGTTTTATCTGAAGGGTGAGATTGAGAAGCTGGGAAAGGCCAATCTCATTTCGGACAGGAAAGCCGCTTTTGACGAAATCTGCGGGAAATTGAAGGACGTGGTCAATCTGGCAAACGCGGCGGGTGCGGCAGAAGAGGAAAGAAATGCCGGCAGAGTACCTGTGCTTCTGCAGGAGGTGTACCATAAAATGACAGAGGAAGCGGAGCGTCTGGGTGCATACGGCGGAGCCATTCAATATATAGCCGAAGAAGTAAAACGTCCTCTGAAATATTTTCCAGAATGATTTTCCAGGATGAGAAAACAGGGACTGTCACATTTCGTGATAAACTCATATCATGTGACAGTCCCGCTTTGCATTATTGGAAAGCCCGTCGTCAGATGGACATAGAATCATAACGGTGTCAAAGGTACTTTTTTGCATCATATGTTTTTCACTATGCCGTGACTGCAGAAATATTCCAGCCAAAGCGCATCATATTTTCCCAAAAGGTGTACCTCATCCCAGGTGTAAGCGGGATTCAGATGTCCCGATTCATCTGTCACCAGCTCATTGATGTCCAGATAGAAGATGTCTTTATTGTCAGCCAGAGCAGCAATGCGGTCATTGCGTTCTTTAATATTCGGATTATTGAAAATCGGATCGGATTCCGATTTGCTCTGTTTGACGTACATGATACCGCAGACATAGATAATGGCATCCGGCTGCAATTCCTGCAGGCGGGCGACGGCATTTCCATAAGCTTCCATGAAGGAATCCACATTGCCGGTACCCATTTCGTTGATACCGATTTCCAGGTAAATTTTGCCGAAGGAACGGGTCTGGAGTGCTTCTTCCACGGAGAGCATCCTGCCGTTTTCCTTTTCTGCGTCACATTGGAACATATTATAGATGGTCATGCCGTTTTGCGCATAGTAGGTGATATTATCCCATCCGGAATAAAGTTCTACACCACATACGCGGGAGTCGCCAATGAACAGAGCGTCATCAAAATATTCCTGCGTTACCTCTGAAAAAGAATAGGTTTCCGGCTCTGCCGGAGGAGCTGCAGGTTCCGGCTGTTCGTTTTTCTGCCGGTCGGCAGGAACATTGCCAGGCTGTTCAGCTCCCGGTTGGCTGGAAGAAGGACTGCCCGGTTGCCCGGTTCCCGGCTGGCTGGCGGAAGGATTGCCCGGTTGCCCGGTTCCCGGCTGACCGGCGGAAATATCGCCGGAAGCTGTCGTATCCGGCTGTCTGACAGGAGAATTCTCCGGAAGCGTTGTATCCGGATTGCCGGAGGAGACTTCCTGCAGTTTTTCTGTGAGGGACTGGCCGGAGATATTTGCAATATCCACGTAAGCGCCGACAGAGGCCGAGGCAGTGCTATGGTGGGCCAGACCCTGCATTAATACTGCAATCACAGGCTGTGACCAGCCGTCCGTATTATATTTCTGATAAATACTGTGTGCGCTGATGCCCGCAAAGAGACTGGCGCAGAGCATACTGGCCGTCAGGGCAGAGAGCAGAGGTGTGGGATGCTTTTGTGTTTTCATTCTTTTTTCCTCATTATTTATAGTTTCGCAATCACTTTGACAGGTCCATGTAATGCAACAAGAGTAATTGCTGTAATGGTTCTTAAAATCCAAGGTACAGGAAGGGATTATGTAATCCGTTCACAATCCGGTATACACAGATCCAGAACAGGACAAACAGGATACCTTTTGTAATGAGCGTATTCCAGTATTTTTTCCACAGGCGGTCGGCCAGGGGGCAGGAGACAGCCAGGGCTGCGAGGAAGAAGCCGGCGTAAGTTCTGCCGTGGTAAAGCCAGTCCCCGGGATTCACTGCAATACCGCCGCCCCAGAAGGGGAACAGGCGCGTAAAATACAGCTTAAGGCTCTCCAGGTCCGTAATGGAGAAGATGACCCAGGTCAGCGGCAGCAGCAGCCATACATACAGGTGTGCGGCCAGCCTGTGGGTGCTCAGGAAATTGCCGATCACATATTTTTCCAGTACAATGAGCAATCCCAAAGTCAGTCCCCAGAGAAGGAAATTGACTGTTATCCCGTGCCAGATTCCCGTTGCCAGCCATACAATCATGAGATTCAGGCCTGTCCGTGCCATGCCCCTCCTGCTTCCACCCAGAGGAATGTACAGATAATCGCGGAACCAGCGTCCCAGAGAGATATGCCACCTGCGATAATACTCGCTGACACTGCAGGCACGATAAGGGTGGTCAAAATTCTGAGGCAGCTCGAAACCCAACATGGAACCCAGACCGATGGCCATCAGGCTGTAACCCTGAAAATCGAACAGAAGCTGTACGGAAAAGGCGGCCATCCCCATCCAGGCCAGAGGCGTGGAAATGCTTTCAAAACCCACAGTCCGTATCTCATGCCAGAGGGTACCAAGAGGATCTGCGATGAGGTTTTTGAAGGCAAGTCCTGCAATCATCAGGGAAAGCCCGTATTCCACCTTCCTCCAATCGGTATTCCGCCTGCGAATCTGCCCTATTGTATCATGATACGCTGTGACAGGACCGGACAACAGTTTGGGAAACATGGCGGCGAAAGTTCCGAACTCCAGCCAGCTTCCTGGGATATTCTGAGGACACCGGTAAATGTCTATATCCGCGGACAGCAGTGTAAATGTGTAGAAACTGATGCCGACAGGAAGCGTATTTGCAGCATACTTATAATAACAGAGCAATCCTGCGTTGAGAAGAATTGCAATGAAAAGCCAGCTTTTTCTCCAGGAGAGGGAATCTGAATTCAGGGTCATGAGGAGAATCAGTATGTAATTTACAGTCAAAGAGCATAGCAGGACCAACATGCTCCGGACATCGCCTAATCCACAGAAAATCAGGCTGGCGGCGAAGAGAAGCCCATTCCGGTATTTTCCGGGGCAAAGAATATATAACAATAGAAATACAGGGAAAAAACGAAATAAAAAATTCAAATCGGACAATCCCATTCTCATTTGCCTCCTCATAAATTCGGGCCTGAATGTTTCCGCTCCCTTTGATCGAAAACATTGCCCACTCTTAAATATAAGATCGTAAAGCATGGCAAAAAGTTTCACATGAATTTATGTGAGATGCCCTTCTTCCATTTCCCTGATACTGATAGCATACGGGAAAAACTCATCATGGAGACATCATTTTTGCATCAAAGTTGCATATAAAACAGGATTGGTTTAAATGGGTGTGGAATGTGAATTTATCTTGCAATAAGTATTATGATATTGTATATTTATAGAGAGCAGACGCAGTTTCCGCTCAAAGAAAAATGATTTACAGTGGGAGGGTAAAAAAGTGAAGAAAAAGATTGCGGTAGTATTGACATTATTGATGAGTATGGCGCTTCTGGCGGGGTGCGGTCAGAGCAATGAACCGTCCGAAGAGGAAGAACCGCCGGAGGAGGTATATCCCATTTCCATTAACGGAATAGAGGTACGGGTAGGAGAGACAACCGTGCAGACGCTTCTGGATGGAGGGTACAAGGTAACCGTGTCGGAGATGGACAGCAATAATCATATAACGGAGTATGAGATTGACCCTGAGGAGCAGCTGGAGGCTATGTCCTATTATTCGGGGGCTTCCGTCTGGATTACAGATTCTACTTTTGCCCATATCTCTATGGCAACCACGATACCTGCAAAGATGGGGGATGCCGTGATTGCGCGGTTGGAGTTCTATATGGGCGGCGAGCCGGAGGAGTGGGGAATTGTATCTCTCAACGGAGTGCCTGTAAATGAAATCAACCAGGATAAAGGCCATGAAATGTTCCCGGATTTCAGCATTTATGATTATTATATGGTCAAGTATGGAAAAGACTATAATTACAGTTTCAATTTCAGCCAGCAGAATGATCTGTTAAATCATTTCAGTGTAGAGAAAGAATATGATGTGGACTGGAATGGCGACGGCCAGTAACAAGAGGAACAAGGGAATATAATGGCAAATCGTACGAAAAATATGACGCAGGGAAAGCCAGGATCATTGATCCTGACTTTTGCGTTGCCGCTGATGGCGGGAAATGTATTCCAGCAGCTTTACACGGTGGTGGATACCATGGTGGTGGGGAAGTATCTGGGAGTATCCGCGCTGGCGGCGCTGGGGGCGGCGGACTGGCTGAACTGGATGATGCTGGGGATCATTCAGGGGTTTGCCCAGGGCTTCGGTATTCTGATGGCCCAGGAGTTTGGCGCGGAGAAATATGACAGACTGCGGAAGGTTGTGGGGATTGCGGGCATACTTTCCGTGTTTTTTTCGCTTGTTCTGGCGGCGGGAGGACAGCTGGCGATACGGCCTGTTCTTGCCCTTCTGCAGACACCGGAGGATATTCTGGGGGATACACAATTGTATCTGCGGATTATGTTTATGGGTCTTCCTGTTGTGATGGCCTACAATCTTTTCGCCTGTATTCTGCGCTCTCTCGGGGATGGAAAGACACCTTTGCAGGCCATGATCGTGGCATCGGTGACCAATATCGTGCTGGACTTGCTTTTTGTGATGGTATTTCACTGGGGAATTGCAGGTGCGGCCGTTGCTACTCTGATTGCACAGTTGATATCCGGCCTGTATTGTCTTCACTATATCCGCAGAATTGAGTTGCTGAAACTGTCATCACAGGACTTCCGGCTGGAAAGCAGACTGTGCGGAAAACTGCTTTGGCTGGGGTTTCCCATGGCTTTCCAGAATTGCATTATCGCTGTGGGAGGCATGATTATTCAATCTGTGGTAAATGGTTTCGGGGTGGTATTTATTGCCGGTTATACGGCTACTAATAAGCTGTACGGGATATTGGAGATTGCGGCTACTTCTTATGGGTATGCCATGATTACTTATGTGGGGCAGAATCTGGGGGCCGGGAAGAGCAGACGGATTCGGCAGGGAATGCGGGCCGCGGTGAGGATTGCGCTTGTGACATCTGTTGTCATAGCAGCCTTTACGCTTTCCTTTGGCAAAGTGATTCTGGGCGGTTTTATCTCCGGAACCCCTCAGGAGGCGGAGGCGGCCATGGCAGTTGCCTATCGGTATCTGGCCATTATGAGCGTGTGTCTGCCGATTCTGTATATTCTGCATGTGACCAGATCGGCCATTCAGGGGATGGGCAATACGGTGCTTCCAATGGTGTCAGGCATAGCGGAATTCGTCATGCGTACTACCACAGCGCTGATTCTGCCTCTCATGATTGGGGAGACCGGCATCTATCTGGCAGAGATTGCGGCCTGGGCGGGGGCCGATGTGGTGTTGGTGAGCAGTTATCTGGTGATGGCTGGAAGGCTGCCGAAAGAGGACAGCGCGGAGAGCCTGCAGGCAGGATAGGGAAGAAGAGTCTGCAGGGAAGAATGGGGCGGAGAGGTTCCGCTCTCCGGAGACTGGAAGTAGCTGGAAAAGAGAGTCGCGCCTCAAAGGATAAAAACAGTTTACAGGAAAAATGATAAGAGGACGATATAGTGCGATGTAAGAAGCCGGCAGCCGATAGATTAGGAAAGGACGAAAAATGAGAGCAGAATCAGGGAAGCTGAGATACAGCATGAAAAAAATAAGAGAGCATACAGAGCTGAAGGAAAGCGCCGCAGAGTGGTTTCATTCCAAATGGAGCATTCCTGCGGAGGCTTATCTGGAGAGCATGGAGCAGTGTATCTGTGGCGGGGAATCAGTGCCCCAATGGTATGTCGTGATGGATGGAGACAGGATCATTGCCGGGCTGGGCGTGATAGAGAATGATTTCCATGATCGGAAAGATCTGTCACCCAATGTCTGTGCGGTTTACGTGGAAGAGGCATACCGCTGTCAGGGAATCGCAGGTGAAATGCTGCATTTTGTCTGCAGGGATATGAAGGAGAGGGGAATTGATACTTTGTATCTGCTGACAGACCACAATTCCTTCTATGAAAGGTATGGGTGGGAATTTCTGTGCATGGCGCAGGGGGACGGAGAAGAAGAGCAGTCCAGGATGTATGTGCGTCGGGAAGCATAATGCCCGGTCGAAATCGGGTATAAAAAGGCTTTCATAATGGAGTCATAGATAAAACACTTAAAAAGGAGGACTGAAGCGATGGAAGGAAAAATGAAGGTTGCAGTTATGCTGGGAATCGGCAAGATGGGATTTGAGGAACGTGATATTCCCCAGGTAAAGGACGATGAAGTGCTGGTAAAGCTGGAGTATGTGGGAATCTGCGGCAGTGACCTGCACTACTATGAATCGGGGGCAATCGGGAACTTTATTGTAAAACCGCCTTTTGTTCTGGGACATGAGCCGGGAGGAACCGTCGTGGAGGTGGGTAAGAATGTAACACATCTGAAGGTGGGCGACAGAGTGGCTCTGGAGCCGGGGAAAACCTGCGGACACTGTGAATTCTGTAAGACCGGCCGCTATAATCTCTGCCCGGATGTGGAATTTTTCGCCACACCGCCTGTGGATGGTGTGTTCCAGGAATATGTGGCTCATGAAGCCGAATTGTGCTTTAAACTGCCGGATAATGTGAGTACCATGGAGGGAGCGCTGATTGAGCCGCTGGCAGTGGGATTCCATGCCGCCATGCAGGGAGGCGCCAGAGCAGGACAGACGGCGGTGGTTATGGGTGCCGGCTGTATCGGTCTGGTATCTATGATGGCACTGAAGGCCATGGGGGTGTCCCGGGTATATGTGGTGGACATTATGGAAAAGCGTCTGGAGAAGGCTCTTGAACTGGGAGCTGACGGAGTAATCAACGGAAGCAAAGCCGACGCGGTGGAAGAAGTGATGAAGCTGACCGAAGGAAAAGGATGTGATCTGGCAATCGAGACTGCGGGAACGCAGATTACCACTGTGCAGACCATACATATGACTAAAAAGGGAGCGACCATTGTACTGGTAGGCTATAGCAAGAGTGGAGAAATGACGCTGCCCATGAGCATGGTTCTGGACAAGGAGCTGACTTTGAAGTCCATTTTCCGTTATCGTCATATTTATCCCATGGCAATCGACGCCGTTGCTTCCGGAAGGGTGAACTTAAAAGGAATTGTAACGAATACGTTCAGCCTTGATGAAATTCAGGAAGCAATGGATTACAGCGTGAACAATAAAGCAGATGTGGTTAAA
>JAAWLQ010000071.1 GCA_022797995.1 Lachnospiraceae bacterium | reverse complement strand
CCGCCTTGAGGGAGGATGCGCCGGAAGGTGTCTTGTTGTCTGTCCCCGTAAGGTCTATGCCTTCCGTACCGGATGCTGCGCCGGCGAACTGCAGACGCGATGACACCACGGAGCCATAGCTCAGAATGTTATCGCTGGAGAACAGATCCTGTACCTTGGAGATGTCCGTTTCCTTCAGCTTTCCCTCGTTGAGCGTCAGCGTCCCGTTGGCATTGATTGTGACGCCGATCTCCGAAAGCTTATCGGCATTTGCCGCCGTGCTGCTCATCATGTTCGCCACATAGGAGGTCTTGCTGGTCAGCGTGGAGTCCTTTGAAGTGCTCACCACATTATTGTAATTCGTCACATAAGCTTTCATTGCGGAAACCACCTTATCCGACGCGCTCTTGCCGTCTGTGGAGTCCGTATAAGTATTGTCGTTGCGCAGCGTTGAGACGGCGCTGTTCAGGCTGGAAAGCCCTGCCGACAGATCCTTGTTGGCCTTCTGCACCTCTTTTGAGACCTTCGGATGCATCTTCTCTTCGATAATCTTGTCAACCACATTGCTGCCCCTGCTCTTCCTGTCTGATGACGTGGAGCCTGTGCCGGTACTCTGTCCCGTTCCGTAATAAGCCTTCATCAGCCTGGAATAGCTGCCGTTCTTGAGGCTTGCATAATCCGACAGGAAATTCAGATTGCCAAGGCCGCTGCCCGAAGACGAAAGGTTCTGAAACAGATATGAATAATCCGGACCCGTATTCCCTACATCAATACTGATACCCATAGAATCACTCCTTTGATCATTAATAAAAATTTACATGCTTAAAAGCCTTATCTTCTTAATATATCGTCCTCTTTTCCTTTTTCCTTAACCATAATCTGACATTTTTAAAATTTGGGGGGCGAAGACACTTTTCTATGGGGTAATCAGCGGAAGCCTGTTATAAGTCAGAGTATTGCACTGATACACGCATATACCGATGCAAAAAAGTATCACCATCACAGGAATTGCATATGCCGCCACAGTATCCTCGTGCTTACGTATACCATTCATTGCATAACCTGCCGGCACACACAGGAACAAAAATCCCACTCCCCAGAACACTGCCGGCGTGTCTATCAGAGAAACCAGTTTCAGGGCCCATGCGCCCATTCTCTGCACATAATCCCATGGGAAATGGCGAAAGGAGAAAAATATCAGCACAAGGGATAATACCGTAAAAAAAGTGCCCTTCTTTTTCTCTTCTCCCCTGCCCTTCACGAACTTAAGCCACAACCCTGTCAAAAGACACAGCAACATCCCCATCCCCATTCCCGGATGTCCATCGCGAAAGGCATAGGAACCAAAATACTGTCCAAATCGATAACCTTCTCCCATGATTGGCTTCAAGGGCATCTCCAGCTCCGCATAGGCCCCCGTAAACAAATATTGAGCCAGCCGATACAATCCGGGCAGGAAGCAGGCGCTCCCCGCTGCCAGTGAGACCAAAGGCCACAGTCTTCTCAGCGCCACGGCAATAAACACCGTTATCCCCGTTGCAATCAGGAAAAAAATGACGTCCGCATACCCGATTCCCGCCAGCAGCAACGCGGCAATGAAAAGGTTAAAAATCTCCTTCTTCCCAAATTTCCTTCTTTTCTCTCCCGTCACAAGCCCCGCTATGGCCCATCCATAAAAGGGCAGAAGCATCCAGGCTGTTGCCTGCGAAAGGTTGGCTAAATCATAGCAGACATAAATCCTGTACGGACATGTCATGTACAGCAATGTGGCAATGAACGCGGGTAGCCTTGTTTTCTCTTCCCCAAACACTTTCCGAAAAAACAGCATTGCTCCGCACAGAGTTGCCGTCTGAACCGCCAGCATGTATGCACGATATGTCAATACTATTTTCCCTGTCAGCAGATACAGAGCGGCGGGAATAATGAACCAGAAATTAGAATTCATCCCATTCACCCTGATTCCCGTATTTATAAATGTCTCTGCCGACGGGAAAAGATACAGCTTCCACGCCTGAAGTCCCATCCGCAGCTCCTCTGTCCGGGCAATCCACTCCGTCACAATTCCCCCGCTCATAATATAATTACAGCTCACGGGAAATAATGCGACGACCCCGGTCATTATATACAGCACCCGATACAGGTATGCTTCTTTGCTTCCTTCTGTCTTCATTTTCATCTCAAAATCTCTTTTCTGTTCAGATCGATACAGTGAATTTTGCGCTTCCATCCCGTTATTAAAAGCAGAATCACCGTGGCTAAACTGACAATCTCACCGATTCTCCAATATATCGGGCTTCTGAAGTCAACATTAATCTCACCTTCAAATCCTGCGGGAATCAAAACCCTCACCACATTGTTTTCACCTGCACACACCTGCATCTTCTGTCCGGTGTCCGTATCAACTGCCCTGTAGCCTTTATACAAAAGAAGTGGAATATCTATAAATCCTTCGGTATCCGTAAGGTTCCTGCACCGCAGCTCCACATGCAGATATTTTTTCTCATAATCGGTTATCTCCACTCCCTCTCCGGCCACAGCTTTTGCAAAGGACAGTTTACTCTCGTCCGTCCCCTGGATCAGATATTCGGCTCCGGAAATATAGCCAAAGCCCATGCTCTCCTCATTGTACAATTCAAAATACTCCTGGTCTCTGTTCACAAAATCCAGAAGATACATGCTGGAAGTAGTTATCCCCATCACAGCCACCAGCACCATAATCCGGTAACCGCGCCTGTGAAAGTCTTCAAAATACTTCATGCAGAATCCGAACACCAGCACAAGACATGCCGTTCCCCATCCCAAAAAGCGATTCGGAAACTGCAGGCTGCTCACAAGAGTCGCCGTGACAGGATGCAATGATTGAATCCTGTCCCAGGGGAAAATATTCATGCTCATAAACAGCAGGATGAGCCCAATCACCGCCGCTCTCTTTACAAAATAAGTACTTTTCTCATCCTTTTTGCGCAAGGCATTTGAATACCATAAAATCAGGAATATTCCCAATGCCACAATCAGCACAAGGCCGATTCCAACCGGATGAGAAAACTGCATTCCGCTCTCTCCGTCCATGGCATTGTCCCCTGTTGTCCAGAAGTGAAAAGCCAGCTGGGCAAAATAGAGCCCTCTGTCCTGAATTGTCCTGCCGGACACATGCTTTATATGCACATCCTGGGTGATATAGTAATCCAGAAACGGCACCAGGAACCACAGGCTTAACAGCAGAGAGGCCAGCGCTGCCTTCGCAAGCTCCCATATGGTATTCCTCCGAAAAAGTCTTCTCAAGCAGACAAGGCAGAACAAAAAGATAACGCCTGCCGTAACTTCACAGGTCAGCACATGTGATTGAATCAAACCGCTGACTCCCAGCATCAATGGAATCCATGCCGTCTTATAATTTTCCTCTTCGGGTTCTTCCGTAAAAATACGATACAAACCATAGAGCACCAGGGGTATAAAGGTAACGGCTGTTCCCTCTCCGGTGGCACTGGTGATGATAAGTTTATAAATGCGAAAAACAGACAATGTATAAAGTGCGCTGCACACAATCCCAATATGATGCCTCTGAAAAATTTTACTGAAACAAAAATACGAAATCCAGGCAGTGGCAATGTTCAACACAATGCAATACGCATTATAGCTTGCGCTGACTGTAAACCCAAGCAAGCGAAGCAACGCGGGAAAATACAAAAAAGTATTGCAGTAAAAGATGGCATTTGCATATCCGTGATCATATACCCACCTGGGCTCCAGTCTCACCGGAAACTGTCCCCCCAGAATTCCATCCTTTACCCCCTCAATCCGCTGAAGATGATATGTCAGATCCGCACCTGTAATATTATACTCGCAAAGATACGGAATTGAGGCGACTAAGCTGATTACCATAATGGGAAAAAACACATGCTTTTTACGCGCGGAAATGGGAAATTCTTTATTGTAGTAATAGAATACCTGAAGGCAGAATAAGAGCAAACCCACAAAAACCACAATCGTCAGCAGCATGGTCCAAAGCTGATTTGTCTCTGTAATTTTCAGGTTCCCCGTCACCAGGCTGCCCCGGCCATCATAGGAAACCACAACCTGCAGATTCTCCGTGCGCTCATACAGCCATATATCATATCCTGTCTTCCCCAAACCACTGTACATATGCTCGCCATTCGACAGGAGTCCTCCTGTAAATACGGTGCCATCCTGCACATTGCACACTGCCGCCGGATCTGTGTCCGTCTCATATTCCAGCTCAACGCGGTACACCCCCGGGCGCAGACTGATCCTGTCATAAATAACCGTATTCCTTGTGGAAATCTCTTCCTCAAAGGAACAGCTGCCTTCATACTGGTATGTCCGGCATGGTATCAGGATTTTTACCACGCAAAACAGGAGCAGGAAGGAAAAAAAGAGAAGGAGTATCCTCACCGGCTTCTTTGTCCATAATTTTAATTCAAGTAATTGTTGCATATGCATCTTCACCCTCGCATACAATTTAAAATCTATCTGGAATGCAGCAGCCTGTTTCTATATCGCGCTCTCTTCTTCAGCGTTTCCCACAGGGCAAAAGAAATAAAACTGATAATAGAAATACCTTCTGCAATGTGAAACAAAATGGGACCTTTATAAGACACAGTTATGTTCCCCTCATAATCCCCGGGTATCGCCACGCGGATATCTCCGTGAGCTCCCCTGGCCTCTGTTATATATGGCTGCCCCCCCTGATCCGACGACGCCTGAAGCTCATATCCCCGATACGCTGTCAAAGGGATTTCCAGATATCGCATTTCGCTTACAGTATTTTCTATATTCAATGTCGCCTTTGTACCGTTTAAAGCATAGTCCGTATACTTCAATCCCTCCTCTGCCACAGGTCGATGATACTGAAACTCTTTCAGCTCACACTCTGCAGACAGAAAAAATCTGTTTGCAGAGTGAACGGTTCCCATATTTTCTGCCGTATACAGATATGCGGGAGCATAATTAATTGCTATACTGTTCACCTGGTACACCATGCCGCTTATCACAAGCGACACCAAAACACCCACAATGACCTGACCTGATCGCTTATTCTCTGTCTGTAAATATATTGACTTCAGCCAGAGTAGAAGGAACCCTGCGAACATGGCGCACAGCGCAGCACCCGGCACCATAAAATGTGCCGGAAATTGGAGTGATGACACAAAAAAACTGATGAAAGGAAGCTTCCACAAAGCATCCCAGGGAAAATATTTTGTAGATATCACTACCGCCAGAACTGTCAGGACCCAGAGTTCATTGCAGCTTCTTACCAATATCTGCTCTTTCCTGTCCTTTTGCAGTATACCTCTTACCCTCAGAAATGGATATGCCACCACCGCAACCGTCATTCCCGCTCCTAAGAAAGTAGGAACTCCCTGACTTTCAGGAAGCAATTGAGCAACCATATCAGAAAAAGGCAATCCGCTTTCCTGTATACTCTTACTATATCCTTCCCATAGCTGATATGTTTCACTGCCCATTAAATACAGCATAGGCAGCCAATACCAGCAATTAAGCAAAATTACAAGAAGCACTGACTCTGCCAGCTGCCAAAAGGTCTGCCTGCGAAATGTTTTCTTCCATTTGGCAGCACAAACTAATAACATGAAAAAAATTACCACCTCTGCGGACAACAGATGGCTATATAATAAACCGGAAATTCCTGCCACAATCCACCATTTATGATATTTATAAGAGACGTCATTCTCTTCTGTAAAGAGCAGGTACATTCCACAGCATACGGGAGGAACAAATGCCAGCGCCAAAGCCTCCCCTATCGCGCCCCTGTGATAGACATTGGAGAGAAAATACGGTGAAAACAAGCAGACCACACTGGCAAATAAAGCGGCATAAGAGTCCTTCATGCATCTTTTAAAAGAGACATAAGAAATCACAGCCACAGCGGCAACCACCGCAAATACAAACATCTTATATGCTGTCATAGCTGAAAAGCCTGTCAGCCGCAACAATGCCGGAAAATACAGAAACAGGTCACTGTAAGTGGACGGAATCAGACTTCCGTGTCCATAATTATAATAGGCATGTATTCTGGTCGGGAAATGGCCTCCCTGTTCCAATGTATTCTTTAATCCCTCTATACGCAACAGATGGTAGGTAGTATCCACCCCCAATGAAAAATAATCTGTGAGATAAGGAAAATATGCTAAAAACACACTTCCCAAAAGTACCCAGAATACTATCTGCTGCCTTATTGAAACACTGCCCTCCACGATATATTTTCTATACAATACCAGGAAGTCCATCAAAACAAACAGGATAATTGCCAAAAAGACCAGTATTCGATTTCCAAGATTTGTTTTACAGACAGATATGCTGACAGCCGGGTCTTGATCTTCGCCGTTTAACGTGCACTGCACACGGACATCCGGAAGCGTATCTGTCACATACACTTCAAAGTCGGTATATTCTGCTCCCGGAAAAATGATCACACCGTTACCTCTCAGTGATTTGTAGTAACCCAGGTCATGAACAAGCTCCACATACATTTCCTGCTTCAAATCAGAAGTTGTATTAATCCGTAATTGATAGACTCCCGGTGAAAGTTCCATTTCTGTCCCGGTATATTGTTGATTCTGAAGGAAAAAATCCTCCTCCGAAACAAAATAAACCTCCTTTTCTTCCTGAAAACAACCTGGCAACATTAACAGTAAAGATATCATTTCCGCAAATATTAAGATTTTGTATTTATGATTTTTTACCATATGTTCCGTTCTACCCTGTATTTATATGCCTGCTTTTCATATTCCGGATTACATTTACATTTTAGCCTGATTATCCCTTCGCGTCAACATAATCCTCATCTTCAACATAGCCCGCACCCTGACTTTTACCCGCAAAAATAGCGATGCACAACGGGAAGGCATAAAACTGCAGAAGATAATACCTTATATCTGATACCGGTCCCGCCAGGTTTGTGACAGAGATACATAGCACAAACCCCAACGCTGTCAAAATACCCCTGTCTCTTTTCCAGAGGCCATAGAACCATGCCGCCAGCACGACCCACAGCATAAAACCTATGGAAAAAAACATACGAAGTACCGGATATTTCTGATAGGAAGCCTCCCTATAAATCTTGCTGTAAAAATTATAAAGCCATGGCATCCTGGGCCTTCCATATTCCTTCTGCCATCCCGTGATATCAAAATAGCGAAATTCTTTTGTATCGTGCAATACTGTACAGGGATACCAGGACTGATAGGTATTATCCACAAAAGCCTCTATATAAATCAGCGGATATTGTAACCCTTTTTTTGCCCACAGCCCCCAAAATTCTCTCCCATTTTCTGAAATTACATCATAATGAAGCCAAAAAGCATATTTCATGCCATCTGAGATAAAGGGATCATAATTCGACAACATCTCCTTGTCAACAAAGGAATATAAAATCTCCAATTCCTCCTTGTCAAAGGCCTCCTCTCCCCTGTCCCTGTATAACCGTGCAATCTGCTGCACCGGAATGCTGAAGGCCTCCATGGGGCTTCCCTCTGAAGCATCTGTAATAAAAATTAACCCTCTGTCAATCAAAAAAGCCGTCAGCACAACACAGGTATACACTATAAGCTGTTTTTTGCGTTCTTTTCCGGCAAAAAGAAGGACAAGCACGGCAAACAGTACCACCACATAAATAATATTCTTGCGGAAAAGGCAGGCTATAACCAGCAATCCTCCCAACTGAATCCATCTGTTCATCTTGACAGATTCCTTTTGCAAATCTTTATATATGCCAAGCATTTTCAAAATTGCGGCCAGCAGGAGAGTATAGCATATCACATCCTTTGTGGTACACATGGCAAACATAATAACCGGCGGACACATCGCATAAAAGAGAAACGCGGCAACAGCCACTTTCTTTTTATAAGTATATTGATATATATAAAAGATACAATAGGTAAAAATCACGGCACATACAGCCATCTGAAACGCACAGTAAAGAAAAACCCCAAAGGTCAGATCCACACCCCTGAGCTTATAGCCCAGCGAAATAATTCCTCCCTCAAGCAGGGTGTGCAGAATAGGGTGGTGAGCATTGTATGGCACTTCGGCATACAGAAACTGAGGTATCTGATTCCCCGCATCATAATTATAGAATCCCGGATAACAGCCTATCAGATAAAAGATGTAAATGCCATAAAGCAAAAATCCCGTGCCAATCCAGAAATATGGCCCTATGACACCAACGCCGGAACTTCCATTAACGCTATTGGCACAATGTTTCTCCAGTCCTGTAAACGCACGATAAATCAATACCCCAAATATGAGGAACTCCACAATCCCCCACAAAGCGCACTGCCATATTTCCATATGTCCTATATTCTGAAAAAAAGGAGAGCTGTGCATGGAAGTTCCATTTTTCATGCTCGCCTGCCACCCTGCTATCTGCATAAGTGTCAGTAAAACAGATAAAATTGCCACAAGACAGATTCTTCTATATTTTTCCTTCCTCATGTATTACCCCCTCACGCCAGCACTTACCCTTCAATATTATTTCTATGCCGCATACTGCTTTTTCGTAATTTCCCCACATACCAGCCTGCTATTACCATAATGCTCGCCACAGATATCAAACCGGCAATATAAAATATGGGAAACCCCTTATAAAACACCTCTATAGTCCCCTGATAGCCTCCTGGTACAGAGAGTCTCAGATCACCATGTTCCCCCCTCACATTCGAAATATAAGGTTCCATTCCCTCACCTTTGCCTCCCCGAACCTCATAGCCTCTATACCCAAATAAAGGGAACTCTATAAAGCATTCCCTGTCTGTCCGGTTTTCAATGGTCGCCGTAATATTGGTACCGTTTTTCTCATAATTGCAATATGTCAGGCCACCTTCCGCCACAGGTTCATGATAATACATATCAAAAATGTTTTCGGTATCCTCCAACAGGTATTCCCCTGTGGAAACATTGACTGTCCCCATATTTTCAGCATTATACAGCCATGTTGGTGTCGACATAAAAGCAATATCATTCACTTGATATATCCCCGATATTATAGCAATCGCCATACTGATATTTACACATAATTTAACTGTTCCCTTCTCTCTCTTCAACCGTAACAGGAAAAAGGCAAGAAACATAGCCATTGTAACCGAACCGAGGGACAGCCAGCGGTAAGGGAACTGTACGACCCCCATAATCGAACCAGCTATCGGAATATTCATAATCGTGTTCCATGGAAGATATTCCGTACTCAAAATACAGGCAGCCACCACCAGTGTCATCAGAACATCGCATTCCTTATTTCTTTCCCCTGTTTTCAGTCTCCAAACTATATACAGTAATCCGGCTGCAAACGCTCCGGCTCCTAAATGACGCGGATTTGCACTGAATTCTCCCGTCTCCATACCACCGGTATTTGGAATCATCTGGAAAAATCTGGAGACAGTATTTCCATGCTCTGCCCAAAATGTTACATTCAACGCTTCAACATGGTATTGATCGATACTTAACATATAAATCATCGGAATCCAGAACCATGCACTGATGAGCAACACCAGTCCCACCGCTTCCAGCAACTGCATAAATGTCCTGCGCCGAAATGTCCTTCTCCACAGAATAGCACAGGTAATAGCCATAAACACTGCAGACATCACTGCCGTGAGCAAATGGCTCAACACTATGGCAGACATTCCCCATACAATATACCATTTGTACTTCCTGTATTTTTCTTCAGATATTTCTTCTGTATACAGCTTATACATACCACAGCCTATCAAAGGCAAGAACACCATGGCAAGAGCTTCTCCTATCGCTCCCCTTCCATATATATCAAACAGCCTGTATGGCACAAGCAGGTAAAAGAGACTGCCCGCCAGCGCGGCATACTCATCGCCCGTACATTTACGGAGACAATAATAGGCCGATATTCCTGTGGCGGCAGTAATTATAAAAATAAAAATTTTATAGGCTGACATCAAAGAAAAGCCCAATAACTGCAAAAATGCCGGGATTAAGAAAAAGAAATCACTGTAAAATAACGATGTGGCATATCCATGGCCATATGCCCAACTGCTCTGTATCCATATGGGCCAGGTGCCATTCTGCCGTATCGTATCCTTTAAAAATGAAATCCGGCTCAACTGAAAAAGCCCGTCATCTCCCAAATATAAGAAATCTGTCAGATATGGAAAATAAGCCAGCAAAATTCCTCCCGCCACTCCCCAAAAAGCAATCTGCTGTTTTCTGCTGATCTTTCCTTCTAAAATACTTTTGCGAAATAAGATAAAAAAATCCAATACGCCAAAAATCACTATTGCACCGAAAAGTAATATTCTGTTCCCCCGCCTGGTTTTGTACAATTCCAGCCCTTCCAACACATCCGCGCCCGCTCCGTCAACCCGGCAGTTTATATATGCCTCCGGCACTTTGTCCAGTATGTATACAGAGAAATCATCCTCTCTCTGTCCTCCGAATAAAAAAGCGCCGTTATTTCGCACTGCCTTAAAGCTGGCAGTACCACTTTCCATCTTTACAGACATGGTAGCTTCCTGCGGCAGATTTGTCCGTACTTCTATCTCATATATCCCTGGCTTCAATTCAATCTTATCACTGCTGAATTCACAGTTGACCGTGTCAGAAGGTGACATTCCCACACTATCTTCTCCCAAAAGAGAATAAATCAGCTCCTCCTCTCCAAAACAGCCCGGAAGCAATAAGAGAATCAGAATAAGCTCAATTATCCATAGCATAATATATTTCTTATTCCTTTTCCATGACATTACTTATCACCCCCACATGTTATGTTCGCGATTCCCATCCGAAAACTTTTTCCCTTTTCTATGGCGTCATAGCAGCATACAAAGCACAGTTTTCACCTGCCCCGCTTTTCTGCTTTCCCGCAGCGTTTCCGAGAGTACGCATATATAAGTTGTACCTTAAATTGACCCTTATGTCAATATAGGAAGCTTCTTACCGTTTACATACAGGACACTTCTTACCGCTTTACGGATTTGTATGATAAGCATTGGACGCCGGTGGTGCCGTAAAAGGAATCAGGAGATTATTCCCGTCTCCTGCAGTCTGTCTGGGCCGGGCCGTCAATCAGATGCCCGGCCCTGTCAAATCGGGATCCATGACAGGGACAGTCATAGCTTTCCTCCTCCGGATTCCACTCCAGCCGGCAGCCCATATGGGGGCAGTTTGGGATAATCTCCCGGTTTCCCGCAGGCAGAAGATGCTTTGCCAGGCTTACAATCGTATGGGCGCCATGCACTGCCAGCTCCCTCGCAGCCCGGGCCGTAAAAGGTCTCCGGGGAGAAAAAATATCAGCCTCCGAAGGTTCCTGCCCGCAGATAAGAGCGGTGAGAATACGGGCACTCACCATGGACGAGGTCATACCCCATTTTCCAAATCCCGTGGCCACATACCAGCAGGGCTTCCTTCCGGAAAAACGCCCGATGTAAGGCAGGCCGTCCAGTGTCATACAATCCTGGGCTGACCAGCGGCACACCTCATGGCATCCGGGATAAAGTTCCCGGGCTCTTTCCCGCAGCATCTCATATCTGCATTCTTTTCCCTGCTTCGTCCCCGTCCGATGACTGCCGCCGCCCAGCAGAAGAAGATTTCCACAGGGCCGAAAAGAAAGCCCGTCGCGGTCAATTCCCAGGTACATACCCTCCGGCTTCTCAGCCCCTTCCAGCGCTGTCACATAGCTTCTCTCCTGATACATTCTGGCAAAATAATATCCCGGCACATTGATAAATGGAAAATGGGCGGCAAATACGATGTGCTCCGCCGTCACACAGCCTCTGTCTGTCTCCACTCTTCTGTCTTCCACCTTAAGCACTTTAGTCTGTTCGTATATTTCCACTTCTTCTGCCAGCTTCGCCAGAAATCTCAGCGGATGGAAGCAGGCCTGGTTCTCAAATCTTGCCACGCCCGCCACAGAAAAAGGGAGCTCACAATCCCTTTCAAAGGATGCCTTTATCCCCAGCGCCTTCGCCGCCTCCATCTCCTGTTCCAGAAGCGCTGTTTCCTTCCGGGAATACAGACAGGCCGGACGTCTGGTGAAATCACAGTCTATCCCTTTCTCCAGAATCAGCCTTTCATATTCCCCGATGGCGGCTTCATTCGCGGCGGCGTAATGCTCCGCCATTCGGCGGCCAAACGTCCGAATCAGCCGGTCATAGATCAGGTTGTGCTGGGAGGTAATCTTCGCCGTGGTATTTTTCGTCTGTCCGCTGCCGATTCTGTCCGCCTCCAGAACCACCGCCCCAACACCTGCCTGTTTCAGATAATATGCCGTCAGAATCCCCGCAAGCCCTGCCCCGATGACGGCAACCGGCGCCTCCATATCCCCGGCAAGGGGCTCCCGCTTCCTGATTTTGATATCTTCCATCCAGACAGATTCCATTGTATGCCTCCCTTATGTTCTCTTCCTGCCGGACAGCTTTTCTGCGGATAAGCGTGTGGTATGTCCATCGAGTCCCTGTAAACTGTGGATTCTGTTATTGAAACCAGGTAATCATTCCGTGATCTGTCCGGGTTGCTGTGGAATTAGCATATGTCAAAATGAAGGGATTATACCGCTTTTAAATCTTGAATTTCACTTTGAATTTCTAGTACCAACTCATTTGAAAAAAGACTTGCATTTTCCTGAAAATCATATATACTATCAGTATA
>JAAWLQ010000070.1 GCA_022797995.1 Lachnospiraceae bacterium | reverse complement strand
GGCATAGTCCACCACATATCTGCCGTACAGCTCCAGCATCTTGTCGGAGTAGGTGCCCAGCTCGCCTCTCAGGTAAGTCTCATAGGAAGTATCCAGGGGATTGTCCTCCGTCGTGTGAATATTCCTTGCATTGTGGGCAAGGGCGGGATATCTTTCGGCAAATTCCTCCATCCAGCCCACCTGCATTCTCACAATCTGCTCGATAATCTGCTTCTTCTCTGTTGTCAGCTCCGGAAAATGCGCCTTGATTTTCTCATATTCCTCCGGCGCCGTGCTCTCCATCATCCGCCCGTACTTTTCTTCGATCAGATTATGCCCCCTGTGATATTCCCGGTAAAAGTCATAGAGATACTGCATCAGCATGGTCCTGTTCCAGGTGAGGTACTGGCTGCTGCGCATCACGTAAAAGGTAGGCCAGTCATCCTGGCAGCTTGCTCTGCCCCCTTCGTTCTTCACCTTGTCAAAGGCCTCGAACTCCAGTCTGGCAATGTCCTTCACCAGCTCCTTGTCAGATTTCGCCGCCAGAGAGGCCTTATATACCAGCTCTTCACTGTGAGCGTCCAGATAGCTGTCCGTGTCGCTGATCAGGTCTCTTCTGTACATCTCCATGGCGAAGAATTCTCCGGCCTGTTCTATCTCTCGGGCACGGGGAATATTCGCCCCTTCTTCGTTGCCGTTCCCGACCGGCAATACATTCGCTTCTTCTCCGCTGCCGTTCCCGGCCGGCAAGTCATTCGCCTCTTCTCCATTGCCGTTCCCGGCCGGCAAGACATTCGCTTCTTCTTCGCTGCCAATCCCGGCTGCCGAAGCACGGTCCTCTTCCCCGTCACCGTTCCCTGCACTTCTCTCTGCCCCGGGGCACAAAGCAGTATCCCCTTCCGGGAATTTCCTGCCTCCCGCAATTATCTCAAGCAACACCGCGGCCACTCTGCCTTCCTCCAATTCCCGCAGACCCCGGAACAGCCATTTGTCATGAGGCGGATATTTTCCTTCTATATAATACTGCAGCTTCATGGCCTCTTTTATCCCATCCCACATCATCATGCGGGCCGTGAGCCGATCTCCCCTCCGGTACATTCTCGGATAGTTATACTGAGCTGTCTGGGCATAGCGCGCGGCGCTCTCCGCCAGCTTCAGATAGCGGATTTCCTCCGGATAACCCTGCCGCAGCTTTTCCCGGAAGGCAGTGAAAATCCCTTCATCGTCCCGGTAAATCTCACCGTTCACGGCTGCCGCCAGCGAGCTGTCCTGGACACTGCGCCAGTCGATCTGCTCATACACATCCGTCCCTACAAGTCCCCGGTAAAAATCGGAAATTTTCATTACGCCCCGTCTGTTTCGTCCGTTTACATGAGGCGAGCGTCTGTATCCCTGAAATTCCTCCGGCAGTTCTTCATAGGCATGCTGCAGAGACTCTCCAATCTCTTCCCATGTGTCATCCGTCACCCACATGCAGAAATCCGGCCCCCAGTCATGGTCCCGGGAAGCCTCGTCGTCATAGCCGAAGCAGTCGGAGCCCCTTCCTGCAAGTCCCACCGCGATTCTGCCGGCATAGGCCGGGAATTCCTTCTCTATCATGGGCTTTCCGAAGGTTTCATAGTAGTTCCTGGCCAGCGCAAGCCCGGTGGCCGCGTGCTTCTCCCCTGTATTCGTCATTTCTGCTTCCTCCCGCCCAGTATCTTTCCCTCCGGCCTGCGTCTCGCCGGTATTCTTCCCTCCGGCCTGCATCCCGCCAGTATCCTTCCCTTCGGCCTGCATCCCGCCGGCATTCTCCTGTATACTTGCACTTCCCTTCAGCCCCTTCTCACAGGCCTCCACATACTCCCTGAGTCTGTGGTAATAGGCATTCCTGCCCAGATTTTTCTCCACAATATCCGTTGCCTGTTGATAATATTGCAGCGCTTTTTCGTATTCCTTTCCGGCATAAAAGTATGCGCCCAATGTGGCCAGAGCCGCCGCATAATGGCTGTCCTCCACATTTCCCGCCTGGAACAGCCTGACGGATTTCATGGCATACTCATAAGCTTCCTCCCGCTCCTCCAGGCGCATACAGCTCCCTGCCAGGTTGGCGCAGGTGACACCCAGCTCATAGACCGCATGATTCTTCTCCGCAATGGCCAGCGCCTCCAGCTGCCTCTCCTTTGCCGCCCGGAAATCTCCCAGCTCCTGATACAGAAGGCTCATATTATTTTTCAGTCCGGCCATAAACATATCATCCGGCTTCAGCAGTCTGTCATATAATTCCTGCACCTGAAGATAATATCCCATAGCCTCCTGCAGCTTACCGCAGGACCGGTATCCTGTGGCCACATTCAGCAGCGTGGTGGCATAGGGAAGAGTGCCTTCCAGTCCCATATGCCCTGCAAGTGCAACGGCCCGTTCCGCTGTCTGTTCCAGTGCTTCCTTCCTGCTGACCTCCCGGTAATACCCAAGCAGTTCATTCAGCAGCTGCAGCTGAACGGCCTCGTCCCCTTCCTCCACTGCCTGCTCCAGAGAGCTGCACATCAATTTCTCCGCTTCCTCTCCCTGATTTTCCTCAAAATACGTATCCACCCGCTTTAAAATCTGATTAATGTCCAATTTTCCGCTCTCCCGATTATCCTTTCCGATTTTCAAAATTTCCTCTGCACTTACAGGTTTTTCCCTCTGTTATGCTCACAGTCACTAAAACCTGCCATATTGCCCGACCAGTACCGATAATTTATAATTATAATCTGTCGACTGTGGTAAGTCAATTCTTCCGGACACTATATTTTCTGAGCTGTAAACTCCTGTGAAATGGAAAAACCGCGCGGAACCCGGGGCCCCGCGCGGCTTTTGTGTCCATGCCATTTATATCTATGCCATATCTCTTACAATATCAGATTTTTGAAATAGCGAATGGTGTAATCGACGCCTTTGTCACCCAGCTCACCCTTCCAGTTAGCGGAATGAGGCTCGATGCTCAGGCACCGGTCATACCCTTTTGCATAAAGGATTGCAAGGAACGCTCCCCAGTTGGTCTGATCCATGCCTGCCGGAGGATCGTCGAACCTCTCTCCGTCGATTACGAGAGACCCCTTCAGATGGACGTGAAGGAAACGGTCTCCCCAGTCTCTGGCCTCTTTCAGGTAATCCCCGCCGTCATAGATACAGTGAGAAGGATCATACTTGATATATAAATCCTTCAGATATCCGTGAATCATGGTATATGCCATGGGCGTGCAGACAAAATTGTTCCATCTGCAGTTGTAGACGGCAATTTTGACTCCTTTTTCCGCGCCAAAGGCAATCAGCTTCTCAAAATAGGAGATCGCCAGTCCGCAGTTCTCATAATAGGACAGCTCCTCCACATAATTGCAGCCGGTAATGTACACATTGCAGTTTAAGCTGGCCGCCGCCTCAATCAGCCTGTATTCCAGCTCCAGCTCATCCTGACAGATGCCTTCCTTCCCGATGCGGTTGCTTCCCCATCTTCCCACCGCACCCACAGGCATACCATACTCCTGGCTTCTCTGACGGATCACATCCAGATGATCCAGAAATTCCTGTGCTCTGCTGTTCACATCAAGCTCGATGAATTCCATTCCCTGTTCTTTCGCGCTCTGAAAATCTGCTTCCTCAAACCATGCTATTCTTCCCAGCTTCATTTTCTCCGTCCTTTCTTTTTCTCGATTGCGGAACTCCCGACAATTCTCCTGTCTGCGGAACCTCCGGCAGCTCTCCTGATCAACTTCCTGCCCATGCCTGGCGCTAGAAATACACCGCTTTTCCTGTTCTGCCGGACTCATAGATAGCCTCCAGAATCTGTGTCACCACCATGGCCTGTCTGGGCTCCACTGTCAACGGCTCACCGTTCACAATCGCATTGTAGAATATTTTCTGCTCCACATCAGAGCCACTCTCTTCTTTTCCGTCATAGAAAGCGACTCCGCCTGCCTTCAGATTCGGTATCTCCACGCACTGTCTGCCGTGATTGACTCGATTGATTCTCAGTCCGTCCGCCATGTCGGCTCCCGCTTTGGTTCCGCACAGCGTAGTCTGGGCTTCTCTCACGTCCAGACTGTTCAGGGCCCAGGACGCCTCCAGATGAATGGTAGCCCCGTTCTTCATTTTGATAAAACCAAAGGCGGAATCCTCCACCGTGAAAACATTGGGATCCCAGTCTCCCCAGGCATTGCCGGTCTCCTTCTGGTCCGCAAGCTTGCGGTACACGGAACCGGTCACCATCTCCGGCTCGTAATTATCCATCATCCACAGGGTGAGGTCCAGGGCATGGGTTCCGATGTCGATCAGCGGACCGCCTCCCTGCTTCTCCTCATCCAGAAATACGCCCCAGGTAGGAACAGCCCTCCGGCGGATTGCGTGAGCCCTGGCATAATAGATCTCTCCCAGCTCTCCGGCCTCACAGGCCTTCTTCAGATAGATGGAATCGGCGCGATAACGATTCTGATAGCCAACGGTCAGTATCCTGCCGTTGCGTTCTGCCGCCTCAACCATGGCTTTGGCCTCCGCATAGGTTTTTGCCATGGGCTTCTCACACATGACATGCTTCCCTGCCTCCAGCGCCGCAATGCTGATGGGAGCGTGAGAGCTGTTGGGTGTCAGTACATAGACAGCCTCCACATCCTCCTTCAAAAGTTCCGTGTAATCCGTATAGACTCTCGCATCCTCCGTACCGTATTCCTCTTTCGCCTTCTGCGCTTTTTCCTCAACCAGATCGCAGAAAGCCACCACTTCAAAATTTCCGTTTCTCTTCATTGCAGGCAGATGTTTGCCGGTTGCAATTCCTCCGCAGCCTACGATTCCTACTTTCAGTTTCTTCATTTTCTCAAAGCCCTCCATTTTGTCCTGAAGACAATCTCCGTTCTCCCGGACCTTTTTTGTCTGAAGTCATCGGCAGAAGCCGGTTCCCTCCATGTGCCCTCAAAGGCGAACCCATTACCAGTTTCGGCTGCACATTATTCAAGCTCGATCACTTTCCCTGTCTCCGCGGATTCCCGGATGGCTTCCATCAGCCTCATCACCCGCGCCACTTCACACAGACGGATTCTGCTCTCTTCCCTTCCCTCCAGCACAGCCATCACATTGTAATAAAATTCTCTCACGTCACTTGTCACAACGGGAAGCTCTTCTGTGTGAATACTGTCCTTTCTTCTGGGCGCCATTGTTTTGGTCAGGCCCGCCGCGGTAATCACCGGTGTCACATCCTTCTCATCCACGCCTGAGGCCCGCACAATCCTGCCGTTTCTGTCCCAGTCTTCCACCACTGCCGTTCCGTTGGTCCCCAGCACATACCATCTGGGAAGAGAGACAAAATGGCTGGTCCCCACTTCCACCAGTGCGTTGACACCGTTTTCAAAAACAATTTCCGCCCGGAATCCGTCATCCACCAGCTGATTGGTCACATTGGTAACTGCGCCGTACACGCTTCGAATACGCACGTCCGGGAACAGGAGCAGCATCTGGTCCAGAAGATGTACCCCCCAGTCCAGAATCATTCCGCCGCCGTGCTCCTTCTCCTGACGCCAGTCGCCCGGGATGCCTCTGGAGCCCTGCACTCTGGATTCAATCCTGAACAGCTCTCCCAGCTTTCCCTCCTCTAAAACCTTCTTCACCGTCAGGAAATCCTCGTCCCAGCGTCTGTTCTGATGCACCGTCAGAAAGCGCCCTGTCTCCCCGGCAGCCTCCATCATTTCCCGCAAATCTTCCGAACTCAGGGTAATGGGCTTCTCACTGATCACATTTTTCCCTGCCCTCATAGCCGCAATGGCCACAGGCTTATGTACATCGTTGGGCGTGGCGATCAATACCAGATCCGTCTCCGGGTCTGCCAGCAGATCCTCCAGCCCTGCATATACATGTATTCCCTTTCCGGCCGCATATGTTCTGCGCTCTTCCTTAATATCCCAGATACCCGCTATCTCCAGGTTCTCTATGGTCTGGGCCTTATCATAGTGCCATCCGGCCATTCCGCCGAACCCTACAATTGACATTTTATGTTTCATTATTCGACCTCTATTCCCGTTACATAAGAGCTCCTCCCGGCACCACTTCCCTCGGAGCAGCTCCTGTCCATAAGGCGGACATTACCTGCTCCGGGCGCCGGGATGACCTTTTACTGTTTTCCAGTTCCGTAAGTGTTCCTCCCACTGCCGTTTCCAACGCCTCAGGCCCAGTACATGGCCCCTCTGTCCTCCTGAATCAGTACATTTGACAGGAAGCGAATGGCCTTTTCCAGCCCTTCCTTTCCTGACATCAGACCGTCCTCATGCTCTATGCTGACCGCATAATCATATCCCACCATGCGAAGCTGGGAGATGATATTCTTCCAGTAATCCTCGCCGTGTCCATATCCAACCGTGCGGAATATCCAGGAGCGTTCCAGCTCTTTTCCGTAATGGGTGGTATCCAGCACGCCGTTTACCGCCGTGTTCACCGCATCGATTCCGGTATCCTTTGCATGGAAATGGAAAATGGCGCCTTCCTTCCCCAGCTCTCTGATAGAGACTGCCGGGTCCATTCCCTGCCAGATCAGATGGCTGGGATCAAAATTGGCCCCGATCTGCGGCCCCACTTCCCGGCGAAGCCTGAGAAGCGTCTTCGTGTTATACACACAAAAGCCCGGATGCAGTTCCAATGCGATTTTCGACACCCCGTGAGCCTCTGCAAAAGCAGCCTTCTCCTTCCAGTACGGAACCAGCACCTCATTCCACTGATACTCCAGAATCTCGCTGAAGTCATCCGGCCATGGGCAGGTCACCCAGTTTGGCGTCCTGTCTTCCCTGCTGCCGCCCGGACAACCGGAAAATGTATTCACCACAGGTACCTTAAGCTTCTCCGCCAGAAGAATGGCATTGTTGAAATCCTCTTCAAAGCGCTGCGCCACTTTCGGATTGGGGTGAACCATGTTCCCGTGACTGCTCAGGGCGCTGATTTCCAGGTGATACTTATCCAAAGTCTCCAGAAGCGCCTCCCGCTTCCGCTCATCTGCCAGAAACGCCGCCGCATCACAGTGGGCCTTCCCCGGAAAACCGCCGCACCCGATCTCCACCATCTGCACGCCCCTCTCCGCCAGAAATCTGCAGGCCTCTTCAAAAGGCAGATCTCCCAGCGCCACTGTCAATGTTCCCAGTTTCATTTTCATGTACCTCCTTATTTAAGTTCCGTAACAGTCCGGCCAAGGCCCACACACCTGCGGAGGATTTCCGGCCGCTTAGTTCATGCGTCCGTAAATTCTCCCGGACCTTGTCCGGACCATTACTGATTTTAGTTCCGTGACAGTCCGAACCATACCCCGGACCGTCACTGTTTTAAGTCACGTAACGTTTTGCAATCTGTTCTTTCATAATAAAAAAAAACAGCGGAAAAAGATAGGTTCTTTCTGCTGTTTATCCATACATTTCTGCTATTTATTTTTCTTTAAAATATCCGAGGGTGTACAATTGTAATACCGCCTGAACTGTCTGGAAAAATGATTGTAGTCCGTAAAACCCACACTGCTTGCGATTTCCATCACGGTTCCTTCCCCCTTTTTCAGAAGGTTCATCGCTTTTTTTATTCTCACCTCATTTATATATTGTATTGGTGACATGTCCATACTTTCCTTGAACAGATGAAGAAATCTTCCTTCGCTCAGATAGACAAGCTCGGCCAGTTCCCTGTTACAAATCTTCCTGGGATAATTCAGGCGAATATAATCCAATACCCTGTTCAGCCGTTCCAGCTGCTTCTTCCGCTTATCGCTCTCGCACTCTGTCAGAATTTTTACCGCATATTTCCGCGCCAGACGAACCATCAGCTTCATCAGCTCTCCCTTACAGATCAGTCGATAACCAACCTCTTTCCTCTCAATTTCTTCGTTGATCACAGTCATAATCCCGTCTATGACTTCATCTTTTTCTATCAGAGATTCGAACAGAATATCTCTGTCCGCCAGCTCTCTGGAAAAATCCTCCATCCGGAAAATAATCACCAGGACTTCCATATAGCTTCCATCGCAATAGCCAGAGTGCAGCTCATTGCTGTTGACAATCACAAGGTTACCCTGTTCGGCCGGTATTTCCTTCTGGTTCACCTGCAACAGAGTCCTGCCCTTCAGCACATAATGAAGCTCCACATGCTCATGCCAGTGCGGAGAAATATACCGTTTCTTCTTATCTCCCCGGTTCACGAACATCTGCATTGGAAATTCCGGATCCGACAGAACTTTCTGTTCGTATAAGTCAAGTGATTGCATTGCTGTCACCTCCTCCGGCCGATCTGGAATATAATACTTCCCGGTACTGACCGAACTGTTACGCTGAAACTGCCGCTCTGTTCCCATGATAGTTCATTCGAAAGCATGCGTCAAGGATTTCATAGATAAGTTTAGTTGTTCCATTTTATATTGTTAAGATCCAAAAATCGCCAGGCAATATTTTTTCGCCGGATGGGCAATACTGATTGTGGAGGTGATTTATATGGGAAAGAAACAAAATGACACAGAACTGACCGCCGCCCTGGCAAAAAATACGCTGGATGAGATTCCCCAGGCAAAATCCAATGCCAGTGAAATCGTCGGTCTGGTAAAGCACAGCGGCAAAATTGACGGGTATCAGCTTTCCAACGGCTCTACCGTCAGCAAAGAAGAAGGTGTCAGAATGGCCAAAAACGGAGAAATCAAAGGTGTTGGAGTCGCCCATCGCGGAGAGACCGAATACCTGAAATCCATTCCGGATGAATCCGAAAATAATAATCTCGGCAGTCTTCCTTCTGTCTCGGGATAATTCGCCCCGGAGCCTGTCTTAACATCTATCCGGACCGGTCAAAGTTTATACCCATGATTCAAAATGCTTAAATCACAAATGAAGACGCTTCTGAATCGTATATGCCGTCAGGACCAGCATGATGGGAAATTTAACCGGTCCGGACATTTCACTGTCTGACAGTTCATCAGCCAGGTTGAACGTCTTCCCGGCTGACAGTTCGGCGGCCAGGTCTGATGTCTTCCCGGCTGACAGTTCGGCGGCCATGTCTGATGTCTTCCCGACTAATAGTTCGGCGGCCAGGTCTGATGTCTTCCCGGCTGACAGTTCGGCGGCCATGTCTGATGTCTTCCCGGCTGACAGTTCGGCGCCTGTCCGAGTCGTTACCCTTCCAGCACACATTCCAGCTGGCAGTCATAAGGCTCTTTTTCCACATGCTCCTTCTGATAAACCTTCGCCTCCACGCAGCCCATGGCTTTATAGAAAGCCTGACTTTCCACGGCGGAATGAGCGGATATATACAGCTTACGCCCACCGTTTTCCCTGGCCCACTCTCTGGCGGCCTGGAATAATGCTTTCCCGATTCCTCTGCCCCGCATGTCCTCCGATACATGAATAGCGGATAAATCCAGATACCCCTGCTCCGGACAGAACACACCGGCTTCCACTGACACAAATCCTTTCAAAGCATTATCGCAGAAAGCGCCGTATACAAAGCCTCCTCTGTCCACGGTGCGCCGGAGGAGCCTCACCAATTCGGCATATTCCTCTTCCGTCCAGTCATCCACAAAGGGATCGTCTCTGATGACCCATTGACCCTTTTCTCTTCTCCAGCATTTCGTCACATTCTGACGGCGGATAAAATCTCTGAACAGTTCCCGGCAAAGCTCGTCCGCAGCTATTTTTCTATATTGAATCATGATTTTCTCCTCCTGCATCCCGTCTGTCTCCCAATCAAATCACCTTCATTGTTTTTTCGAGTATAGTCATATCGGAATCCGGTCAGTTCTTCCGGCCGGAACACACTGGAAGTATAGCAATCTGTTCCGCCTTTGTCAATGCAGGCATTACAATGTATCCAAGAGGTGCAACTTATGCGCTGTTTTCCGTCTTCTAGTCAATGTCGGCACGTCATCTATGCATAAAAAGATGCATATTCCAGCAAAATATTCATTTTATGAAATTTTTTCTGTTTTTCTCTGCAAATCCATTGACATTTTATGCACAAAGTGCTAGTATCTCACCATTGGTTCCGCAAATGGGAAAGCGGATACCAGCCGGTCCTTATGCAGCCGGCGGAAATTATTTCATTCAGGGAGGATATTATAATGAAGAAACTTATCATGTCACTGTTGGCTTCTGCTATGGTATTGTCCATGGCAGCCTGCGGCAATACACCTGCATCAAACGATGGCAGCCAGGAATCTGCTTCCGGAAGTACCGGTGAAGGCAGCAGCTTTACCACCGTTGTGGAAGGCAAGCTCACCATGGCTACCAACGCCACATTCCCGCCCTATGAATATGTGGAAGGTGGCAATATCACCGGTATCGACGCGGAAATCGCCGCCGCTATTGCAGGTAAGCTGGGGCTTGAGCTGCAGATCGACGATATGCAGTTCACCGCTATCACGGAGTCCATTAAAAACGGTAAAGCGGATATCGGGCTTGCAGGAATGACCGTCACACCCGACCGTCAGGAAGAAGTAGATTTCACAGTCAGCTATGCCACCGGTATCCAGGTGGTCATTGTCACAGAAGACAGCAGCATTACCAGCGTGGATGATCTCCTCGCAGAAGGTGCAAATCATAAAGTAGGCGTACAGCTCAACACCACCGGAGATATGTTCACAACGGACGATGTGGAAGGCGCAGGAAAGGGCGAGGTAATCCGCTATGACAAGGGCGCCGATGCCGTACAGGCCCTGAAAACAGGCAAGGTAGACTGTGTGGTCATCGATAACGAACCCGCCAAAGCATTCGTCGCTGAGAATGAAGGCCTGAAGGTTTTGGAGACCGAATATGCGGTAGAGGATTATGCCGCAGCCATGAGCAAGGATAATCCCGCATTGTATGAAGCTGTCAACACCGCACTGCAGGAGCTGATTGCAGACGGTACCATTCAGGGAATCATTGACAAATACATCAAAGCAGAGTAAAAACGGAACTAATATATGAGGAGAATAACTTATGAAACCTTCCGCCTCCCAAAGCTGGCCTCTGGTGGCGCCGGACTGGCTCCAAAACGGTCCGGACTGGCTGAATGATCTGGGATATGATTTTTATAAAAGTTTCATCTTCGACGACCGTTACCAGATATACATAAAAGGTCTGGGGAATACCCTGTTGCTGACTTTTCTGGCACTCTTAATCGGTGTGGCTCTGGGAATCGCCATCTCTCTGATTCGTGTATCCTGGGATAAAAATCACAGAGAAATGCATGGTTTTGGAAAAATTGTCCTTGGATTTTTCAATGTCCTTGCGAAGATATACCTGACCGTAATCCGCGGCACGCCGGCGGTGGTCCAGCTGATGATTATGTATTTCGTCATTTTTGCTTCCAGCCGGAACAGGATTATGGTGGCGTCCCTGTCTTTTGGGATTAACTCCGGCGCTTATGTGGCGGAAATTATCCGTGGAGGCATCATGTCCATCGATCAGGGCCAGATGGAGGCAGGTCGCAGTCTGGGCTTCGGCTATGTATCCACCATGCGTTACATCATTCTGCCCCAGGCCTTCAAGACCGTGCTGCCCACCCTGGCCAACGAATTCATCGTTCTGCTCAAGGAGACCGCAGTGGCAGGTTATGTGGGCCTCACTGACATCACCTATGCAGGCAATATCATCGGCGGAACCAGCTATGATTATCTGTTCCCGCTGCTGTTGTCCGCACTGATTTATCTGATACTGGTCATGTTCTTCACCTTCCTGGTGGGCAGACTGGAAAGGAGGTTGAGAACCAGTGAGCGATAATAGTATCATTCAGGCCAAAAATCTGCAGAAACATTTTGACGGCGGAGATATCAAGGCTTTGGACGGCGTAACCGCTTCTATCCACAAAGGAGAGGTGGTAGTTGTCATCGGCCCCTCCGGCTCGGGGAAATCTACTTTCCTGCGTTGTCTGAATCTGCTGGAGCTTCCCACAGGCGGACAGGTGCTTTTCGAGGGCGTGGATATCACTGCCAAAAATGCGGATATCAATCTGCACAGGCAGAAAATGGGAATGGTGTTCCAGCATTTTAACCTGTTCCCACACATGACTATCCTGAAAAACATGACACTGGCTCCCATAAAGCTTTTGAAAAAAAACCAGGCGGATGCGGAAGCACAGGCCCTTAAGCTGTTGGAAAGGGTAGGACTGGCAGACCGGGCGAACGCCTATCCCAGCCAGCTGTCCGGCGGCCAGAAGCAGAGAATCGCCATTGTCCGCGCTCTCTGTATGGACCCGGAAGTCATGCTCTTCGACGAACCCACTTCGGCTCTGGATCCGGAGATGGTAGGGGAAGTGCTGGAGGTTATGAAGGAGCTGGCAAAGGACGGTATGACCATGGTAGTTGTCACCCACGAGATGGGTTTTGCCAGAGAGGTGGCCGATCGGGTGCTCTTCATGGCTGACGGGAAAATCGTGGAGGAAGGCTCGCCGGAGAAAATATTTACCGCACCGGAACAGGGGCGGACGAAGGAGTTTCTGGCGAAGGTGCTGTGATTTATCTATTGGAAAATGAAACAGTCACATACTCTGTATGAATAAGAACATCCCTTGAAAGGATGCGGAATTTTTCAATATCCGTATTCCCTCTGGGGATGTTCTCTTTTTATTTTATTAACCCTTTTCTCAAAAAACTGTTTGCAGGCTATAAAGTCTGCTTCTTCACCCTATCAATACTGTCTTCCCTTCAAAGGCAAAGCCATAACTGCGGATACGCTCCGCAGGAATTCCCCGCTCCAGAAGCTGCGCCGCGTATTGCTTTTCCTCAATCTG
>JAAWLQ010000069.1 GCA_022797995.1 Lachnospiraceae bacterium | reverse complement strand
CTTCTGGGAACCGGGGATTTCACCCATCCGGCCTGGCGGGAAGAACTGCGGGAAAAGTTGGAACCGGCAGAGGATGGTCTGTATGTGCTGAAAAAGGAATATCAGATTGGTGGGGCTGGGGAAGTCGGCAGACAGCCCCGCTTTGTGGTGACTGGGGAGATCAGTTCTATCTATAAAAAGGGGGAGCGGGTGCGGAAGGTGCACAGTCTCCTGATTCTGCCGGGGCTGGAGGAAGCGGAAGCTCTTGCAAGGCGGCTGGAGCTGATAGGGAATATCCATTCTGACGGAAGGCCCATTCTGGGGATTCCCTGCAGGGATTTGCTGGAGATTATGCTGGAGACCAGCCCGGAGGCCGTCTATGTGCCCGCCCATATCTGGACGCCCCATTTCTCGCTGTTCGGCGCTTTTTCAGGATTTGATACCATAGAGGAGTGCTTTGAGGACCTGACGCCCCATATCCACGCGCTGGAGACGGGGCTTTCTTCCGATCCGCCCATGAACTGGCGGGTGGGGGCGTTGGACAGGTTCTGTCTGATTTCCAATTCGGATGCTCATTCCCCGGCAAAACTGGGAAGAGAGGCCAATCTGTTCGATATCGAGCTGTCCTATCAGGGTCTGGCAGGCGCCATTCAGCAGGGAAAAGGCCTGGCGGGGACCATTGAATTCTTCCCGGAGGAGGGGAAATACCATTTTGACGGACACAGGAAGTGCGGGTTGTGCATCAGTCCTCAGGAGACCGTTCGATATGGGAACAGATGCCCGGTGTGCGGAAAGAAGATAACCATCGGCGTGCTGAACCGGGTGGAACAGCTTGCAGACCGGGAGGAAGGATTTCAGCTGCCCTCAGGCCGCCCCTTTGAAAGTCTGGTGCCTCTGCTGGAGGTTATCGGCGCTTCCATGGGAATCTCAGCCGCCGGGAAAAAGGCGGAGGAAAAGTATGAGCAGATGCTGGGAACGCTGGGGCCGGAATTTACCATCCTGCGGGAGATTCCCATAGAGGATATCAGAAAAGCGGCGGGACCGCTGGTAGCGGAAGGCATACGGCGGCTTCGTAACGGGGAAGTGGAGCGGACGCCGGGTTTTGACGGGGAGTACGGGAAAATCGGTCTGCTGACGCCGGAGGATATCAGCAGTCTGGAGGGACAGCTGAGCTTTTTCACGGCGGAAGAACTACGGGCGGCGGAGAGAGTGCCAGAGAAGAGGCAGGAAGCGGAAGAGGCCGTGAGTGGCGTCATAGGTGATATGCGGAAGTCAGAAATCGACAGCACATCGAAAGGCAGTGTGCAGGGAGCAGGAGCTGACAGCGCATCGAAAGGCAGTGTGCGAGAATTAGGAACTGGCGGAGAATCGAGTGACGATGTGCGGCAAGTAGAATCAGATTGGGAGCCGGCAGGCGGCGCACTGCAGATAGCAATGGAACAGAAAACAGCTGCCACATCTCTGGACAGTCTCAACGAACGCCAGCGGGAGGCTGTGGAGCGAACCGGGCGGGCTGTGGCGGTCATTGCCGGACCTGGCGCAGGCAAGACCAGGACGCTGATTGCCAGGCTTAAATATCTTCTGGAGGAAAGGCAGATTCCACCGGAAGAAATTACGGCAGTGACCTTCACACATAAGGCGGCAGAGGAAATGCGGGGCAGAATGGAGGGAAACGGTCTCAGGAATTCGTCAGATATATGGATTGGGACATTTCATGCCATCTGCAGCCGTTTCCTGCAGGAGACAGGAGTTTCCTTTATTCTGGCGGACGAGGGGCTTCAGATGGAACTGGCGGAAAAAGCACTTCGGGAGTTTCGCTGCAAGGTAGCACCGGGGAATTTTCTGCAGGAGCTGTCCCGGATGAAGAATGGACTGACGCAGAATAACGGTTTTGCTGTGGCAGATGCTTCACCGGAAGCGGCAGACAGAGATAAAACTGACTTCGGAGAAAACAGACGGGTGTATGAATATTATCAGAAGCTGCTGCGGCAGGCAGGCGCTTTTGACTATGATGACCTTTTGCTGGAAACACTGAAATTATTAGAAGAGATGCCGGAGAATGCGATAGAGCGGAGGAGATTTTCCTATTTGCTGATCGATGAATTTCAGGATATCAACCCGCTCCAGTACCGACTGGTAAAGGAATGGGGCAGGGGCGGCAGGGAATTGTTCGTCATCGGAGATCCGGATCAGTCTATTTACGGCTTCCGGGGTTGTGACCCCAAAGTGTTTTCCCATCTGAAAGAGGAGTATCCGGAGCTTGCGGTCATACGTCTGGAGGAAAATTATCGCTCCGCTCCTGAGATCCTGAATGCCGCTCTCAGCGTGATATCCTATAATGAAGGGGAGGTCCGCAGAATGAAGGCCATGGCAGTAGGAAATGGGGCAATGAAGAATAGGGCGGCAGAGACCAGTGGGATGAAGGCCATGGCTGTAGGAAACGGATCCATGAAGAATGTGGCGGAAGCGGTCAGTGGGATAAAAGCTATGGCGACGGGTGCCGGAGAAGAAATCCCCCTGCGCATGGTATCCGCGGAGGACGAACGCAGGGAGGCCATCTTCGTGGCAAAGGAAATCACCCGGCAGATCGGGGGAATCGACATGCTGGACACGGACAGAACCGGAGCCGGGGAAGGCCGCAAAGTGCGGGGCTTCTCAGAGATTGCGGTGCTTTATCGGACCCACAGGCAGGCGGCGCTTCTGGAAAAGTGTCTCAGGCAGGAGGGAATTCCCTATCTGGTGGCAGGGAGAGAGGACTTTCTGCGGGAGCGGGAGGTGCGGGCCACGCTGTATTTTTTCCGGCATATCCTGTATCCCGGAGAGGAAGCGACGGCGACGCTTTGCCGAAGGCTGTTGGGGCCCATACTGGGGGAGGGGCTGGACAGCCAGGTTCCGGATACTGAGCCAGGAGAAGGCCTGACCGAACAGCTTTTGGACGCTGAGCCAGGAGAAGACCTGACGAGGCAGACGCCGGACTTTGGACCGGGAGAAGGCCTGGCAGGGCAGCTTCCGGATCCCGGTCAGAGAGAGACGGGGGCCGTCCGCCTGCAGTATCTGGTTGAAAAATACCGGAAAAAAGCCAAAAAGGCCCGTCCGGCAAAGCTTCTGGAAGACTGGTGCAGAGAGATTTCTTTTGAGAAGGAAGAAAATATGAAAAAACTGACAGATATGTCGGTTCTGTATCCTTCCATGGAAAGCTTTCTGAATACCCTTTCTTTCGGTGAGGATGGAGATGTCAGGAGAAACGGCGGCAGAAAGTTCACTGCGGATGCGGTGACGTTGATGACGCTCCATGGTTCCAAAGGGCTGGAATTTCCGGTGGTATTCCTCTATGGTATGGACAGAGGACGATTCCCTCTGGAATTCGGCGCAGGGGAGACCGATATGGAAGAAGAACGCCGTTTGTGCTATGTGGGCATGACCAGGGCGAAGGAGGAACTGATTCTGGTCTGCGGAGAGGAAGCCTCTTCCTTTCTGCAGGAGATCCCCGGGGAATACGGGAAATGGGAGCGGGCCGGAAAAGAAGAAGAGCCCGTAGAGGCTATCCAGATGAGCCTGTTTGACCTGATTTAGGTGATGGAATGAACAGTTCAGTGCTCTGTCTGAACTGTTGCGACGGAATTCCATTTTACAGAACCTGTTTCAGATTGCATTTGAGAAGTGTTTCCTGTATAGTAAAAAGAAGAAAGAAGGAACTGTGGCAAAGCTGAAAGGTGAAGGAGGACAAGAAGCGTGGGAATGTATTTGAATCCGGGGAACAGCGGATTCGCTGGAATCCGAAACGACATTTATGTGGATAAAAGCGGCCTTATCAGCCTGATCAACGAGACAATAGAGACGCCGAGACGTTTGACCTGTGTCAGCAGACCCAGGCGTTTTGGAAAGTCCTTTGCCGCGAAAATGCTGTGTGCATATTATGACAAAACCTGTGCCTCGTCCGAATTGTTTGATGATCTTATGATTGCTGTGGATGACACAATCAATCCAACCTACAGGGAATACCTGAACAGATATGATGTCATTTATCTGGATATGACAAATATTGTGGGAAAAGTGAACCCACAGGATATGGTATCTTTTATTGAACAACGTGTGACGGAAGAGCTCCTGAATACTTATCCGAATCTGAAACAGGGGAGTGTATTTGATGAAACATTGCTATATACTACAGAACTGACAGATAACAAATTTATTATGATTATTGACGAATGGGATGCGCCTGTGAGGGAGACGCCGGAAATTCAGAAAGAGTATCTTCGGTTCCTGCGCACTCTGTTCAAGGGCAGCAGTACCACAGACAAGATTTTTGCGGCCGTATATATGACGGGGATTCTGCCTGTGAAAAAGGATGGCTCCCAGTCAGCCATGTCCGATTTTGGGGAATTTACCATGATTAAGCCCAGGAAATTTGGCAGGTATGTGGGATTTACGGAGGAGGAAGTCAGGAAGCTTTGTGATGACTATGACTGCGATTTCGGGAAGATGAAGAGCTGGTATGACGGATATCTGTTTCGGAATGTGGGTTCTGTGTATAATCCGAATTCTGTTATGGAAGCCATCCGTAATGAAGAATTTGACTCCTACTGGACCCAGACTTCGGCGGCAGAAAGTCTGATGGGATATATCAGTCTGGATTTTGACGGGCTGTCCAAAACAGTGGCAGATCTCATCGGTGGGGAGAAAATAAAGGTATATACAAAGGGATTTTCCAATGATCTGGTAACCTTCCGAAATCGCGATGATGTGCTGACACTGCTAATTCATCTGGGTTATCTGGCCTATGAGGATGCAACGGAAAGGGTGTATATTCCCAATGAAGAAATCCGCATGGAGTTTATGCATCTGCCGGAATGCGGAAGCACACCTGCCTCATAGAAAAGTACCGGATGGAAAAAGCCCCGGACAGATGACGATTTCACAGTTTGAACACAGATAAAACACAATTCAAACACAGAGTGTTGACATTTTCCTGCTAGGATAAAAATACTATAATCAGGAGGACAGCAGAAAAATGACAAAAAGAAAATGGAAACGGACACTGGCGGCCATGCTTATTATGACGCTTTGCGCAGGTGTGGCAGGAGGCTGTGGAAAGGAACAGCAGGAGAGCGGCGGCCAGGGAAAAACGGCGGGAGAATCAGGAACCGAAAAAGGCAGGTACGTGGAAAGGGAAGAAGCATGGCCTCAGGAGCTGGCAGACTGGACGGTCATGCAGATTTTTACGGTGGAGGATAAGCTGCATCTGCTGGCGTCGAAGCAGACGGATGGGAAAACTGTCCTGCGGGAGTGGGAGAAGCAGGAGGGCGGCTATGTGGATGTGACACAGAACTGGCTTACCTCCATGGAATTGAACTGCGGAGACTGGATGGAGGCGCGATTGGTGCAGGCGCAGGATGGCACACAGTATCTCTATGCCGGATATATGGAAGAGGAGCTGGATAATTTTCTGGGACATCTGTGGAGAGGAGAAGAGGATGCGGCGGTGGAAATCACGCCGGAGAAGTGGTCTGTTCCCAATGAGGAGTGGGGCGGCTATGAGATGATACAGGATTTGACGGCGCTGGATAACGGGACATTGGTAGCAGCTTCGTATTCCTCTGTGGACATCCTGTCGGGAGAGGATGGAAAGGTGCTGGAGAGTGAACAGGCTTCTGCAATCTATGATGGCCGTATGGTGACGGATGGAGAAAATGTATATCTCAGCACTTCGGACGGAACAGGCTATCAGATTGAAAAACGCAGAGAAGGAAAAGGCAATGACGTGGAACAGATTCCATTTTCATCGGAAGGCACCTCCTCAGCAGGCAGTGGAGAATCCGGTATCATAACGGTGGGAGGTACGGGAGGTCTGAACCTTTCCGTATTAAAGGACGGTACGTTGATTGCCGCGGGAAAAGAGGGCATTTTCCGGCTGAAGGGCGGCAATGCGGACGGAGAATGGGAGAAGCTGGCGGAGGGCGTCGACACGAATTTTGCCATGAAAGACGATATCTGCCTAGACCTGGCGGCTCTGGAGGACGGCAGCATTTATGCGCTGTTCCTGATAGACGGGGAGGAGAAATTGTACCGGTATGAATACGATCCTGATGCGGTTTCTCAGGTGACGCAGGTATTGAAGCTGTATAGCGTTTATGAGAGTGATTTGCTCAAACAGGCGGCGGTGATGTACCATAAAGCCCATCCGGAAGTGCTGATTTCCATAGAAAGTGAATATCCCATGTACCATTACGGCGATACGGATTATGACGCGGTCTATCAGAAGCTGAACACCATGCTGATGGGAGAGAACGCGCCGGATATCCTGATGATGGATCATCTGAAGACAGACTCTTATGTGCAAAAAGGACTGCTGGAAGATCTGGAGGATGTGGTGGGCCCCATGGAAGAGAGCGGGGAACTGCTGCCCAATATTACACATACTTACGTTCGGGAGGACGGGAAACGCTATGTGGTGCCTCTGCAGTTTGGCTTTACCATGGCGGTGGGCAGAGACATTGCGCCGGAAAATATGGAGTCTTTGGAAGCACTGGCCGAATTCCTTGCCGGGGCGGATTACAGCTATATGGGAAAGCAGACCGCGGCGGATCTGGTATATCAGTTTTACACTTATTTCTGTGATGAGATCGTGGACGGAAAAGAGCTGAACAGGGAAAAGTTAAGTCAATACCTGAGATACCTGAAGGCCATCGGAGACAACTGCGGAATCATCGATGTCTGGCCGGAAAATGAGAGAGCCACCGACATGTGGAATCTGAGCGCGGAGACAAAGCTGGCGTTTCAGAAGGTGGACGGATTTACGAATTGCATGATTCCTGTGTCCATGGCAGAATATATCAAGGGAGATTTTACTGCCTTTGAGAACAGATTTATTCCATCCCTGGAGGCCGGAATCTGTGCGAAGAGCCAGTATGTGGATACGGCGAAGGATTTCCTGCGATTTGCTCTGTCAGAGGAATTCCAGAGTGCAAACGGCGATAACGGATTTCCGGTGAACAGGCAGGCGTTGAAGACACAGGCGGCCAAGGACCGTTCTGATTTCCAGATTTACACATCGATCCAGGCGGATGACGGAAGCTATGTTGGATTTGAATCAAAGAGCTACTCTCCGGAGACGGCGGACAGACTGGCGGCCATGTGCGAGGCGCTGGATAAGCCTGTGAAAGAAGATGGGAAAATCCGTCAGGTTCTGACAGACTGCCTTGGAGAATATCTGAAAGGCACACAGTCGGAGGAGGAGACAGTTCACAAGATTGAAGAAGAGCTGAAGATGTATCTGGCAGAGTAAAAGAGGAGAAACCTGTCTGAATTTTATGCGGCCGGATAATATAGGCTGATGGGGCCCGGGGAACGGTATTGCGGCATATAATATACAGCCGGTTATCGTCTCCCGGGTACAGTAAACCCCACAGGGCCGGGGTTTAATCTGGCATATACATAGGTGTCCTTCCAGATGACGTTCCCGCTTTCGTCTTTTTGGAAATATGTATTTTCCCTGAAATGAGCTTCCCGCTGAAAGCCCAATGCTTCAAGTAATTTCCAGGAACGTTTGTTGCAGGGGTCACATTCCGCATAAATTCTGTGACAGCCGTCAGAAAAGGCCTGCCGGATCAAAGCCTCGCAGCTTTCGGTGGCATACCCATGTCCCCAATAACTTCGATTCAGCAGATATCCCATTTCCAGTGTGTCGAATTCACGATTTCCCATATAGATATTGCCGATCATCTTGTGAGAACTTTTCAACTCAATGGCAATCATTTCCTCTGTTGTGACACGCCATTTCAGCTCTTCCTTTACCTCTTTCAGATTCAGCGGTTCATAGGGCTCGAAGGCAACGACTTCCGCGTCAGACAGATATTCATACAAGTCCTGCAAATCCCCTTTCTGGTATCTTCTTAAAATCAGTCTCTCTGTCTCTGCTATGATTTTTCTGGTAGTCATATTATTCTATCCTTATCCTCAACCGGCCTTGCTTTCTGCGTCCCGGTTCACATCTGCTATTATATGGCAGAAAAAGGCGAAGCCGCAACAGGGAATATTGAAATAACAGGGGATTTGCCGTGAAATGCTTTCTGAGTGTTGTAAAATGAAAAGCGCTTTTGTTGCGCTCATTTGCTGAAACAGATATACTGTTACCAGTTCGGACAGGTTATTGAAATGACACAGATACCGAATGTAGACAGGCAAAGGAGAGGAACAGAGAAAAGTAGAAAATGAAAAGGATATTATATGTGGAAGACGACTTGAGCCTTATTGACGGGCTTCAATATACCCTGGAGAGAAACGATTTTGTCGTTGACAACGCCCGCACTGTAAAAGAAGCATATGCATTTTTCCGCGCAAATAAATATGACTTGATATTGCTGGACATAACGCTGCCGGACGGTACAGGCTATGATGTCTGCAGAGAAGTGCGTCGGACTTCCACGATTCCCATTATTTTCCTCACTGCTTCCGACGAGGAGGTCAGCATTGTGAAAGGACTGGATATGGGCGGGGATGACTATATCACAAAGCCTTTTAAGCTGGGAGAGGTCCTCTCCAGAATCAATGCGCTGCTGCGACGCTCCCGGCAGTTCTCCAGGGAGGATACCATTCTGGAATCCAATGGGATTACAGTTGATCTGTCAGAGCGCACGGTCCGAAAGGGAGAGACGGAACTGGAACTGACTCTGGCGGAGTACAAACTGCTCTGCCTGTTCCTGAGGAATCCAAACCGTGTTCTGTCCAGAGAGCTGATTCTGGACCGCCTCTGGGATGGAAACGGGAATTATGTGGATGACAATACGCTTTCTGTCTATATACGCAGACTGCGGAGGAAAATTGAAGATAATCCGGACCTGCCTGTAAAGCTCCTGACCGAAAGAGGAGTCGGCTATAAGTGGATGAAAGGGTGAGCGGATATGAACAGAATGGGAAGAAACATGGGGATACTGCTCTGCCGTCTGCTTGCCATCTGTATCTTGGCGGTGGCAGCTTCGGCCATCCTCACCATATGGATGACAGAGGACTTTCGGAAGACATTGACGGAACATGATGCCGCGGCGGCGGGATATCTGATCGGTCATCCGGATGCAAATCCGTTATGTGCATTCACGAAAGAGAAAACGGAAGCTGATTTGATACTTGGAAAACGGGAATTGGGTTCAGTGGGGTACGGCGAAAGCACAGATTCCGGTCTGATCCCTGATGTGGCCAGATATAGAATGCGTGTCGCCGCCATATTCGGGGGGCTGCTTTCCTCTATCTTTGCAGGGATTTTTCTGACCTTCCATTTCTACCGAAAGAAGCAGAAAGCTGTCCTGGAGAAGGCGGATGCCGTCATTACCTGCTTCCTGGAGGGCGACGGGGGACAAAGGATAGAGTGCGAAGAGACCGGGGACTGGTACAGCCTGTTCCACAGGATAAATGAGCTTGCCGCGGTTCTGTCCTCCCATGCGGAGCATGAGAAGCAGAGCCGCAGATTTCTGCAGGATATGATTTCAGATGTATCCCATCAGTTGAAAACCCCTCTGGCCGCTATGAAAATGTATCATGAAATCATCGCTCAGGACGATACGGATGCGGAGACCATTCGGGAATTCAGCAGGAAGTCTCTGCGGGAGATAGGCCGGGTGGAGGATGTGGTCTATACTCTGTTAAAGATTGCCAGACTGGACACCGGAACTGTCCGGATGGAAAAAGAGGAGGAATCCGTGGAAGCCCTGCTGAGGGATGTGACAGAGCGATTTGAAGTCCAGGCGGCAAAAGAATCGAAAGAAATCATCTTATCAGGCCAAAGCGGTGCCACTCTCTATTGCGATGCGCTCTGGATGTCGGAAGCCCTGGGGAATGTGATAAAAAACGCTCTGGAACATACGAAAGAGGGCGGGAAAATTCTGGTCAGCTGGGAGAGAACGACGCTGCTTACCAATATTATCATCGAGGACAATGGCACAGGAATCCATCCGGAGGATATTCATAACATTTTCAAACGTTTCTACAGAAGCCGTTTTTCACAGGATACCCATGGAATCGGACTGGGGCTGCCTCTGGCGAAAGCGGTGATAGAGGCCCATGACGGCACTGTCACCGTCACAAGCAGACCGGGGCAGGGCAGCAGATTTGTGCTGAGCTTTTTCCACCGTATAAAAGAGTAAATCTTACTAAACTCCAATGCAGCCTGCCACGTCACCATACATTAAAGTCTGGGCGTAATGGTAGAGGGACTTTTACAGGAAAATGTAAGATAAAATTCATGTGAAAGTAAGCTTCGGAAAGTATGATACTACCTGAAAGGCAGGTAAGAAACATGAACATACTTGAAGTACAGAATCTAAGCAAAACATACGGCAAGGGCGAGGCGGAAGTCCGCGCGCTGTGCCAGGTCTCCTTCTCCGCGGCCAGAGGAGAGTTCATTGCCATCGTCGGAGAGTCCGGTTCCGGGAAAAGCACACTTTTAAATGTGGTAGGCGCGCTGGACAATCCCACTTCCGGGAAAGTGTATATCGACGGGAAGGATATTTTTTCCTTACCTGAGAAGAAGCTGACGATATTCCGCCGTCAGAACATAGGATTTATTTTTCAGTCCTTTAACCTGATTCCGGAATTGAATGTGGAACAGAATATCACATTTCCATTGCTCCTGGATTATCGAAAGCCGGACTGGAAGTATGTGGAGGAGCTTCTGGGGATACTGGGTTTAACAGAGCGCAGAAAGCACCTTCCCAGCCAGCTCAGCGGCGGTCAGCAGCAGCGGGTGGCAATCGGAAGGGCTCTGGCTGCCAGGCCCGCCATCATCATGGCGGACGAACCCACGGGAAATCTGGACAGCAGGAACAGCCGGGAGGTTATCACCCTCCTGAAATCCATGTCGGCCAGATACAGGCAGACCATATTGATGATTACCCATAACGAGAACCATGCGGATGCGGCTGACAGAGTGCTGCGGATGGCTGACGGCCGGTTACAGGATTTGGGGGTGACAGTGCAATGAAAAGCTATTTAGGTCTCATTCCCCAATATGAAAAAGTACATCGCAGAAACAATCGTATTTCTATCTTATGCATTGTGCTTTCCGTATGCCTGGTGATGGCAATTTTCAGCATGGCAGATATGGCAATGCGTTCCCAGAAGAATTATTTCATCAAAACCAACGGAGAATACCATGTGGCCCTCCATGATGTGGAGGAAGAGACGGCGGAGCTGATATCGGCAAGGATAGATGTGGCTCAGGCCGGCTGGGTCTATCAGGGAAGCGCAGGGAGCTTAAATGGGAAACCGGTCAGCTTTGCCGGGGCAAATGAAAGGACAATGGAATCTCTGACGGAGATGAATATGGTGGAGGGAAGCTACCCTGTCCTGCCGGATGAGGCTCTGTTGAATGAGACGGCTATGGAGCAGTTCGGAATGAACATCGGCGATGAGGTGACAGTCCTTGTTCCGGACGGAAGCGCAAAGTCATATCGGATCACAGGCATTCTGGAGGACATGGGCTCCATGCTGAAAGCGGATGTCTGCGGTATGGTACTCAGCGAGGAAGGCTTTCTGGCCATTGCGGATGAAAATGCCGCGGACGGCACTACTTTCCGCATACAGTTCAAAGGCGGTGTTCCTATTCAGAAAGCCATCCGGGAAATCAGGGAACAATATGCCTTCCAGGACGGCCAGATTTCGGAAAATACCGCTCTGCTGGGTCTGATGGGACAGAGCGTAAGCAACATCATGCAGGCGCTCTATCTGATTGCCGCTATTCTGGTACTGCTGGTCCTGATTGCGGGAACCGTGATGATATCCGCCAGCTTTCATACAAATGTGCTGGAACGGACACAGTTTTACGGGCTGCTTCGGTGCCTCGGCGCCTCCCGGAGCCAGGTGAAACGCTTTGTGATACTCCAGGGATTGCGGCAGAGTGCAAAGGGTGTTCCGCTGGGACTGCTGACCGGACAGATTGTCACATGGTGTGCCTGTCTGCTGTTAAAGTCGGTGAGCGGGGACAGATTCTCGGAGGTGCCTCTGTTTGAATTCAGCGGGGCGGGCATTCTGGCAGGAGTCACGGTGGGCTTCGCAATCGTTCTCCTGGCGGCGCTTTCTCCTGCAAAGAAGGCTTCCGGCGTCTCTCCTGTCACCGCGGTAAACGGCAGTTCGCAGCTGATGCAGAATACACATGCGGCAAATACAAAGCTTTTCCGTGTGGAGACAGGGATGGGCATCTTTCATGCTGTCTCAGGGAAAAAGAATCTGTTTCTCATGACCTGTTCCTTTGCCATCAGCATTATGCTGTTTCTGGCTTTTCAGGTCATGGTGGTATTCCTGAACCAGGGAATGCCCGCTCTGTCTGCCTCCGCGGCGGATATATCCGTTGTGGCAGACGCAGGTATGGATCCATCTGTCGTTGAAGAGATCGTAAAACTGGAGGGTGTGGATAAGGTCTTCGGAAGAATGGAATGCCGGGGAACAGAGGTTACTTCCGCCGCAGAAAATGGTACTGTCACCCTGATTTCCTATGAGGAAAATCAATTCCGATGGGCACAGGAAGCACAGACTGGCGGAGGGGAATTTTCAGGAAGTCACATGGCCGACGGAAACGGAAGCTTCCAGGGAAGAGGTACATTTGACGGGAAGATTGCAGCCGTCGCAGAGGGAAGCGGGGAAGTGCTGGTCACTTACCGGGAGGGCATGCGCTGGCAGGAGGGGGAAATTCTGACGCTTCATACGCCGCTGGGAGAGAAGCAGGTGACAATCGCAGGTATCCTCTCCACCGCAAATACATCCGTCGAAGCGGGAAGCCTGGGCTATATCATAGGCTCCGAAGAATTGCTTACAAAAATGACGGGGGACAGAG
>JAAWLQ010000068.1 GCA_022797995.1 Lachnospiraceae bacterium | reverse complement strand
AATACGCTCTTGAAAAAAGATATTCGAGATGTAGTTGCGAATCCGGTACAAAAGATATATGCCGTATTCTCTAAAATGTATATGGATGAAAAATATTCTTTGATAGAGAAAATAGATAAAAGTTTTGTGGGAAAGGAAATATATTTTTCGGGAGAAATAGAGAAGCGGTTGGAAAGATAAAATCAGGAGTTAGAGTCCGACTACAGATAAAAGGGGTGTAGAATAGGACAAGAAGCAAGGGGGATTCATGAAATATGCAATCGACAGATATGGAGTGGGTTTAGAAAAGGAAGTAAGTGCAGATATATTTTATAATAAGTATATTGCTCAGAAAAAGGACAGGTTCTTTTGTCCGGAATGCGGGGAACCAGTATTTTGGAGTTCCAGAGGTGGGCCACTGCCAGACAGATTTTCACATTATAAGAGGACAGAACGGACGCCGGAATGTGAGAAGCGTGTGGATGGGTATTCAGGATTGAATTTATACGAGCGAGTGGGATTGTCGGTTTTCCTGACTGTCAAATTTGGCAGCCAATTTTGCCTGAACATTGGTTTTCCGGCAATAAGCGGGCAGTTGCTATCTGAAGCTGCCAGGCAGGGGATGAAAGTCTGTATTTCGGGTTCAGAGCATCGAAGGACAGTTTTGGTGGATGCCATTCATTTTGTGGAAAATAGGATTACCCTGGTGCCAGTAGATTTCATTCCTGATTCAGGAAGAAATTATGCAATAAAAATTGAACCTGATGTAAAAGCGATAAGGTTAAGAAAAGAATGGTCTGATTATGCGGAGGGCTTTTGGAACGAGGGTGCGATTTTTACATATGAAGAGACTGGGGGCAAAAAGATTAGGAGAGGTGACAGTATTTCGCCCGCTCGACAATACTATGTGATTACCAGACAATTTTCTCCTCCTTGGGAGATTCAATCCAAAAAACTGGGAATGATACGGCTAAACAGGAATAGCTATAGTGTTTATTTGATTAATATTGATGTTTCTGTAGAAAATGTTGATAGATATAAATATGTAAAGAATTATTTGTTGAGACAGTTTGGCGTATGGCTCCTGCCGACACCGCCTGAACTAATTCCGTTATGGCCGCCTGTGGCAGAGCAGGGAGTGCTGATACCTGTTAAGGGTCATGCAAAAGTGTATTGTTCCGTATCCAGTGGGAATGATGAACCCAATGTCTTTAGATATGATGGGAATAATGCTTCTTCACTGATTGTGGACAGTTATGAAAGAGGGATTCATACAGTTGATTTTTCCGTTTCTTCGAAGGAAGCAGTCTTTTCCGTGGATAGAAAATATGCGGGGAGAGAAATATGTTTTCAAGCGAAAGAGATTATATATCCGAAATTTGAATATATCTTTTCTGTTGAGAAAGAAAACGGAAGTTTGCAAGAATGGAAAGATGTTACGAGAGATTTCTTTTCTGAAGCCTTTTTTGTAAATTCTAATGCCAGGATGGAAATGTACATAGGCAGCCGGGATAAAGTATTTTGCCATATATCAGTTCGGGAACCGAAGGTGTCTGCTGCTGCCTGGCATAATGCGGCAGAGGTTCTGTTTGTAGTGGGAAATGGCGTTCTGAAGCATTTTCAGGTAAGTGACGCTAATAAGGCGGAATGTATAAAAAAACAACTGACAGTGGATAAGATAAGGGAATGTATTGGGGGAGAACAGGTACCAGTTCCTTATTGGGTAGCAAATATGCTTCTTATGTGGAGAAAGGAGGGATTTGGCGACATATTTGAGGAAGTGAAGAGAATGACTGGTAACGGTAAAATACCAATCAGACTCCTGGAAATATTATATACTGATTATTGCGCAAGGGGGAATCACATATGACACAGCTGAGGGAAAATGATCCTGTTCTTTCCATCTCAGACCTTTCAGAAGAGGACATAGATTATATTTGCAGGCAGATTACACCATATCGAATACGGGCATATTTTAAGCGTTATCCGAAGGAATTTAACAAGATTTTTCCGGGATTCAGGGTAACTCATCTTTCCGATGAGAGCACAACAATGCTTGTCAGGAAATATGTTAAGAATGATTTTGTAGCTTCATTTATCAGAAAGCAGCTTGATGAATGGAGACAGAAAATAGAGGAAGAGCGGAAGACGTTTGAGGAAAAGGGGGAATCTCCTCAAAGGGCGATGCTGAATGCCATACTGAAAAGTAGGTTTGCAGGAAATGTGAGTCTTTTTTTCAAGATTACAGAGGAGTATGAGCAATTTTCGGAGGAATATATTGCACTGGCAGAAAGTGCAGTATATCTATTACAGGATAAAGAAAGCGGGGAAGAGAACAGGGACGAGGCTTTGGAAGGCGGCATGGAGGAGGGAGCAGAGGAATCCGAAATAGAAATCTTGAAAGAAAAACAAAGGGAATTATTAAACCAGATAACCGGATTAGAGCAGTCGTTGGAAGCGGAAAAAGCAGCCCGTTCCGAGGCGGAAAAAGAGATGGCCGGTGTATCTGAAAAAAATTATGTACTGGAAAGTAAGTTGAAGTCTACAGAGGAACAATTTGAGGCGTCAGAGGGTAAGGTGTCTGAACTTCAGACGGAACTGGAGAAATTCCGCAGACTTTCAAGGTATGCTGATGAGGAAGACGGAGCGGAACGAAGTGAGGAATATCAGTATACTTCCATCTGCCAGATTTTTACTGATTATAATGGGAACAAGAGATGCAGGCGGTTGGCAGATATAGAAAATCGGAAGGTTAGCCAGTTTATCAGGAATGAAGAGGAACCGCCATATTTTAGCAATCGTGATAAGTTGCCCTTATTTGATGGTCCTGATACGGAAGGGCTTATTGGCGTATGGGATTGGAGTGCTGTTCCGAGGAATACGGATACATATAAAGATTATATCCATATGCAGTACAATAGCAGTGTGAGATATATAGAGATTGTGGAACTTACTGAATGTCACAGTTGTGAGGATATTTCGGAGTGTCTTGCAGACAGCGTTTTTTCCGGAATAACGGGCGGCAAGGCATTATTTGTATATCGGGCGGCTGAAAATCAAATGAGCGGTTTGCTGTGCGGAATGAGGGAGCTTGAATCCGGCAATGGAAATGTTCGGGTGAAAAAGGATGTGTATATATTGCCCCAGTATACGATTGATACGGGGGATATATTGGAGATTGCAGGAAAAAAGGTTTATCGGTACCTTAACTTAGGAGTGCCCCAGACTGTTTTTCAAGTAAAGAGTCCACTTAAAGTTGTAAAGGATATTATCATCAGGCGTGCCACAAGTGCCGTTTTTCGGCAGTTTGACCTTAACAGAAAGGAAGCACAGCGCTGCCAGGCTTTTTTGAAGGGGCTGCCTGAAAAGACAGTTTATCAGGATATTGTTGACGCATACGGCTGTACGGAAAAGGAAGCGGAAGACTATATCTTCGCTTTTATTGAACAGGCAGATTCTTACCTGACGGAAAGTGATATTGATGTGAAAACACTGGGGGCTGCGTTGGCGCAGAACCAGGAGCTTATAGTAAAGTGTAAAAGACTGCTTTCTGATGAGTGGAAAGCGGAAAACGCAGAGCAGCTTTCCACGGCGCAGAATGAGTTGGAAGATGTCAGGAAAAATATTGCGGATGGACAGGCCCTTTGCCGTACATATCAGGAACAATATGGGGAAGCGCAGGAGGAGCTAGAACGGATTCAATTGGAGATTTCCAGACAGGAAAGACTGGCCCGGGACGTAGAGGAAAAGATCGGGGGCCGCATTGCCGCTGCGAGAAAGGATGCCGCCGATTTTATATCTGAAATGGCGTTTGTCATGCCGAATGTTGTGCAGGAGGGAAATCAGGTATCAGAAAAGGACTCCCATGCAATTTCGGTTACTTATAGAAAAAGGAAGTATATACCGGGTGATCAGATAACGGATATTGATTCCTTTGAAGAAGAGCTGGCAGACAACTTAAGCAAGGCAGGATACGATGATACTGTCGCATTTGGGATGGCGCAGATGATAGTGTTTGCTGTTTGCAATAGATTGCCTGTTGTATGTGGGAGTAATGCAGAAAGAATAGCGGATTGTATTTCGGCTATGTTTGGTGAAGAGGGAACCTGTATGCTTGCATTGCCGATAGGAGAGGCACGGTGTAAAGAATTATGCGACATTATCAGGCAGGAGATGAAAGCCTCGGAGAAAGTGTTTCTGGTGAATGGCATTTTTGATGGATTTTCGCTGAATGCCTTTCATGAGATACAGCAGTGTTCGGAAGAATGGGGGCATAGTGCCATCCTTGTTTTTCCTTTGAACGGCATTAACGTGGAGATGATTTCAGGCTATGTGTGGAGCAGGACGATTTTTATTGATGGAGATATTGGAATAGCAGGTTTCGAATCGGATACATTAAATGCGTTTCATCCAGATGTTGATTTCTCTTCGGAATACGATGCAAAATGCAATAGGGAGGATTATAAAAAGAAGCATAGGCTTTTAAAGCAGTTTTGTGGAGTCATTGACAATACGGCATTGTTGAATTACGTAAAATACCTGGCTGCCACGGATAGAACCATAGAGCCGGATGAAATGTTATTGCTCCAGATTTTGCTGAGTGCAAAAGCTTCCGGAAAACAGGAAGAATTATTGGACATTCTTACATCCATTGGCTTTGACATAAAGTCGGATAAATATCTTAAAAAATATTTATGAGGTATGGCAGATGGAGGATAGACTTTTACATGCCATGGCGGCTGATTTGGGAATTTTCAAATATGAAAACGAGTTTGAAAGCCAATACTGTAATAGGGTGCTATATTCTGCCATGGCCAGTTGGATAAAGGCAGTCGCTTTGGATCAGCCTGTCACCAGTGAACAAATGGATAATCCTGGAGTGAGCAGAAGGCATATCTCTGATAAATGTACGGCTATATTAAATGAAATGCTGAAAAGATTTCCTGAATCAAAACTATGGTTTGAATCGGAAAAAACGCAGGAAAGTCCTATTGCATTTTTGTTGAGCAGGCTTCTGCGGCATGGGGACATACTGCAGGTTGGATTTGAGACGAATCTGATTCTTGCAGGAAGGAATGAGACAATATTATCGGATAGAATAAAATGCAGAAAAGGGGAGGTACTTTCAGAGGGGACATTTTATTCCGGTATTGCCATGCTTCAGAAGGTTCAAAAAGGTGAAATATTTGAACCTGAAGCAATAACAGAGGCTACAGTATGGTTTGAGGACTATATCAAATCCGCCTGGTGGAAAGAGACAGAAATTGATGATAATGTACAATATTTCAATGCCTGTAAAAGGACAAAAAATAATCATTTGTGTTGGCAAACAGAGCGGCCGGAGCCGGTAAAAGGAGTATGGCTTATTCGCCGCACTATTTATAAGAATGGTTATGAGTATTTTCTGATACGAAAAGACGAGGGGCTATATAAGCACCAAATAGATCCCTTTCTTCAGGAAATGGGCGAACACAGGCGGTTTATGATAGCTATGAGGTATGTGGCGGATAATGCGGTGCCGGTGCAGGCAGAGCGTTATTCCGATCATATTTCACTGAAGCTGAGGATTCATTTGCCGCAAAAGGAGAGTATATTATTAGAAACCTATGCATGGCCGCATAATGCAGCCGCGGACAGGCTGGAATGGGATATGGATGAGGCGGTATGGGGATTTATAAAGCTACATTTGTATCATTTGGGGTTAAAGATGACTTAGAAAGGGGAATTATCATGGATAAATATGGGGTAAAGAGCACGTATGATGCGATCAGAAATCGTCTGTTGGATTATATTAATACAGAGTATCTGGGGAAAAATGATGCATTGCGCATTGCCTGTGAAAAGGAATTGCAGAAAGAGGGATTGGTTTTTCAGGAGCCTTATATAGAAGCAAATCCGGCCTATTTTGAGGTGGAGGACGGCATCAGGCATGCAGGGATTGACGGGGATGTCAAAAGGATTTTGCTGCGAATGGCAGAGTTGGATTTAGGTGTGTTCAAAAATCCTTACAGGCATCAGATGGAATCTTTGGAGGCGTTTTATCAGGGGCGGGATCTATTTGTGGCTACAGGTACAGGCTCCGGAAAAACAGAATGTTTTATGTGGCCTATGGTAAGCAAACTGGTTTTGGAGCAGATGCATTCTCCGGGAACGTGGGAAATCCGGGGAGTGCGGGCAATAATGCTGTATCCTATGAATGCGTTGGTTTCCGATCAGTTGGGGCGGCTGCGCCGCATGATTGGCAATGGAGAAAAGGGATTTCACAGTCTGCTTAGAGAAATGGTTCCGGGAAGACGTGTCCCGCAGTTTGGGATGTATACCGGCCGTACTCCTTATTTTGGGATGGTGGACATAAATAAAAACCGTAGCTTGGCTGATACGATGGAGAGGGATATTTTTTTACAGCCGGAGGAGGTAAAAAAGAAGCTTCGGGATTTGGGGAAATATCCCTCTAAAAAGGATTTGGGAGCATTTATTGAACGATTGAGAAATCAGGAGGATTGTGTGACAGATCCGGAAGACGCGGAACTGATTACCCGTCATGAAATGCATCAGTATTGTCCGGATATCCTGATTACGAATTATTCCATGTTGGAATATATGTTGATGCGCCCTATTGAGCAAGGTATCTGGAGCAGGACGAGACAATGGATTGAAAGTAATCCGGATAATAAGCTTTTGTTTATTATCGATGAAGCCCACATGTACCGCGGTTCAGCTGGTGGGGAGGTTTCCCTTTTGGTGCGGAGAGTATTACATAAGCTGGGCATCAGGCGTAGCCAGGTGCAATTCATTCTTACCAGTGCCAGTGTTCCGCCGGGAGAGGAACAGGAGGCGGCAATCTATAAATTTGCCTGTGACTTAAGTGCGCAGCGGGAAAAAGGAAATAGGTTTGTACTGATTAAGGGAACAGAAGAAGAGATTCAGATGACAGGCAGGGAATTTGACCCCATCGTCCTGGAAGGTTATGATATTGATGACCTGCAGCAGGACTGGAACGAAAGATACAAAGCTATTTTGGATTTTGCCGGACGAATCGGTTTTCCCGGAAGCCGTGATCTAAAGGATGAGAAATCGGTTGAAACATGGCTGCACGACTGTTTACGCCAGTGCAATCCCATGCTGCGCATTATGAAAGAGACCCGGGGACATGCAGTGCGATTTCAGGAGTTGGCGAAAATGGCATTTCCGGGAAGTGAAATATCTGTGGCTGAAAAGGCAGCCAGTGCCTTGCTGGCCATTGCTCCGCTGGCAAAGAATACCGAAGGCAAAGTTTTGTATCCTGCCAGACTTCACATGATGTTTCGGGGACTGCAGGGGATTTTTGTCTGTGCGAATCCGTCCTGTACGGAAAAAAGTCATGAAGATGCGGGACTTGGTCTGGGGCGTGTTTATCTGCGCAGACCCGGAACGCGGTGTAAATGCGGAGGTATGATCTATGAGCTAATGAATGAGCGCTCCTGTGGGGCGTTATTCCTGCGGGGTTATCTGGACATATCGGAGTATGAAAACCCTTTTGTCTGGAATGAGCCGGGTATTCAGTTTGCAGACAGCCTGAAAGAAGTTCTTTTTTATCCGATTCCGAGGGATGGAAGCTTCAGACGAACAGGAAATATGCAAATAGCGTGGCTTAATCCCATAACAGGGCATTTGGATAAATTTCATGGGGAATCTGATGGGGAAAACAACTGTCTTCAGGTAGCCTATTGTGATAAAGAGATCAAAGGGAGGCCGGATTTATGGACATTCAGCACTTGTCCTAAATGCGATAAAATGCGGTTTGAAGCAACGGATTTTGTTACAAAGGGAAATGAGCCGTTTTTTAACTTGGTATCGGAACAATTTTATATACAACCGCCTGTCGATAAATATAAGGAGCTGATAAATCAGGGGCGGAAAGTGCTGCTATTTTCAGACAGCAGGCAGCGGGCTGCTGTTTTGGCAAGGGATTTGACTCGTGCGGCAGATGAATGGGCTATGAAAAAGGCTTTGACGGTTGCGGCCAGTGAACTTCAGGAATGGGCAGAGTGGAATGATAAAGTGCCGACACTGGATATTTTATATGCTGTTTTTTTGAAGGTAGCTTACCGGAATGGGCTTAGATTCTTTTATGGAAATAATGAAAAGGAACTGTTGGAAGATCTAAAAAAGATGGAGGAGTTGTATAAGAAAAAGGGAGAAAAAATAAAGTATGATATTGTCATCAAAAAGTATTTTAAACATAAACCCGAACAGTATTATGAGCATCTTTTGAGACAGTTGTGCAGTAGTTTCCGCTCTTTGACGGATGCAGGACTATGTTGGGTGGAACCATGCGATATTGATGATGAGACATTTGACGAGGTTGAGGAGGAACTGGAAGCAGCGGCAATCGGGATGTCCCTGGACGATTTTAAGATATTGTTTGCTGCATGGGCGATGGAAATCATGACTTCACAGTATGCCATCGGTTCTGAAATTGACAATGATGTACGGAGAGATATCACCGCATATCCACGGTTTGGAGTGGAAGATGAGAATAAATTGCCCGCAAGAATTAGAAAGATATTGGAAAAACAGGGATTTTCAAAGGAGCAGATTGACGTTGTGACCAGACAGTTGGGAAGATATCTTGCAAAAGGCGATCACGTCTCGACATGGTTTCTGAATCTGGATATGATAGCGCTGCGCTTTGGGGAACAGCATGAATGGTATAAATGTCCCAGGTGCGGCGGAGTATTTCCGTTTACCTTATGGGGAAAATGTGCACATTGTGGAAATGGTGTTCCCAGGCTGATGGCCCAGGAAGACTTTAAAGGCATCAAGTTCTGGAGGGCGCCCGTGTTGGGAGCGATACATGGTGATCCGCAGGTACATATGACGCGTATCAATACGGAGGAGCACACGGCACAGCTTTCACATAAGGATCAGCGGCAAAAGACATGGTCAACTACGGAAGACTTTGAGATGAGGTTTCAAAATGTCCATGTGGATAACGATCGTCCGGTGGATATATTGAGCTGTACCACAACTATGGAGGTAGGAATTGATATTGGATCACTGACTGCAGTTGGTTTGAGAAACATTCCTCCCATGCGGGAAAATTATCAGCAGCGTGCGGGACGTGCAGGCAGAAGAAGTGCGGCCATATCCACAATTGTTACTTATACGGATAACAGACCCCATGACAGTTACTATTTTCATAATCCTGAAAAAATCATCTCCGGTGTTCCAAGGACACCGTGGATTGATGTTGACAATAGGAAACTGGCATATCGGCACTTGAATGTAATCTGTACCACAGAATTTTTTGACAGGATGGGATCCGGGGCGGATGAAGCATGTACCTGCAGTTTTTTTCAGTCGGAGTATGAAAATTTCAGACAATTTATTAGCATGAAGGACGAAAAGGATTTCGATAGGGAAACGCTTATTCCGGAGAATGTGCATTTCAGCATTCAGGAATATAAAAAAGAATTTTTAGACCAGTTGGAGGAATTGAGAAAGAGGGTGGAGGAGTTCCCGGAAGAATATCGGGATGATGAAAATCAGGAAAAGAGTATACTGGACACTTTTCTGGAAAGCGGTATTTTTCCCACATATTCTTTTCCCAGGGATGTTGTAGGATTTTATGTGGAAAATGAACAAGGAAAATCCATTGTCCAAAAACCGGAACGCGCTTTGGAAATAGCAATAAGCGAATATGCTCCCGGGCGGTTAGTGGTGATAAATAAGGAAACCTATAAGTCGGGGGGCATTTATAGTTTTCATTCCAAGTTTCGCCCGGAAGGGCAGGAACATCCGGCCAGACTCTTTTTTGAGAGCAAAAGCAGGGAGTATTTTAAGGATTTGTACTATTGTGATGATCCTGCATGCAATTGGATGGGATTGCAATATCAAAGGAAATGCCCATTTTGTGGAAAAGGGACCATTCAGCGGCAGAAAATGCTGAAACCATGGGGATTTGCGCCTGTCAATGGGACAAGCATAAGGGGAGCGGGAGCAGAAGCAGAAATGTCTTATGCGGAAGAGCCCTGCTATTCGATTACGCCCAAAGAAAATGAGATGAAGAGAACAAGAAGCTTTGATAATTTGCGGTTTTCCAAAAGGGTAAACGATCCGCTGATTATTTTGAATAAGGGGCCTAAAGCTGCTGGCTTTATGGTTTGTAAAGATTGCGGAGCGGCTGTTCCCGGGAATGATGAAACAATGCTTCGAAAGATTCATAAGCCATATCGGCATCCATATACAAACTATAATTGCCCTCACCCGGTGGGAAATGTGGTAAATACCTATCTTGGAAATCAATTTAGGACAGATATGGTTGTGTATGAGATTACCCTTGATGCTGAACAGGTAAATGTAAATCCTGGCGGACTCTGGGTGCGGAGGGCGGGGCAGACTTTGGCGGAAGCGATGACTTTAGCCGGGGGACGTCTGTTGGATATTGAGTTTAATGAGATGAAAAGCGGTTATCGACTGAGATATTCCGAAGACGGGTTGAAAGCCTATGTAGATATCTTTTTATTTGACAGCCTTTCCAGCGGAGCAGGATATTGTTCTGCTTTGGCAGAAAATACAGAGGAATTAATGCGTGAAACAAAAAAAGTGTTAAAAAGCTGTCCTGTCAGGTGTGACAGCGCCTGCCATGAGTGCCTGATGCATTACTGGAATCAGCGTGTTCACGGTTTCCTGGATCGTTTCGCAGCATTAGAATTGTTGGAATGGTGCGAGAAATCCGCACTTCCGTCAAAGTTGTCTTACGATCAGCAGGAAAGACTGTTGGAACCGCTAAATGCTCTGGGAGCGGAATATAAGATTATTGGCAACGGAACACAGCATTTTGTGGAGGTTCAGGATAAAAGATGCAGGATAATTGCATATCCGGCGATGTGGAGTGAAAACAGCAGTTTGCTGCCAACGGAAACAATTACCATTGCGGATAAGCTTTTGAAGTATGCGCTTCCAAAAGCGGATGAGATGATTCGTGCAAAATTGTGTTAGGGAGATCGTTAGTAGAAAGGATTGAAATAGAAGGTGAAAGATAGCCGGATAAATGATACGACATCATGGAGGCAGTGGGCAGAAGATATCCAGAAATCCAAGGATGACGGTTTTCGGGAGTTATTTAAAGACAAAATAAGAGGTTCTTTTTTGACCAGTATAAAGAAACAGGTATTTAATACAATGGGAATGGAGATTTTTCAATATTATGATTTCAGATGGTCAAACGAGAATATCCTCACAGGCAAGGACGACCTGCCCGAGTATGATGTCTGTCGGTTTATTGTTGGAATTCATCAAGCGCACTCTATCTTCTTATCACTGGATGAAATTCGGAAAAAGGAAAGAGATACCGAGTACAGAGAACATTTGGCTAAAGAGGTAGTGGAAAAGATAAAACTCCATAAATATGGCAGCTTTTTCTTCAGGAAAAGGGAACTGATTCAGGGAAGAGCGTTTCTGTACTATCCTGTCCCGTATGAACTATTTGTGCTGTGTACGCGGACATATGAATTGCTTACGAGTAAAATCAATATTAAGCAGGATGTTTGTTGGTTGCTCTACTATGATATAATAACTAAGGGTTTAGCCGTACTCTCGCTTGTGGAAGATAATTTTTTTGGCAGCGCTTATCCATTGTGTCGTGGAGTTCTTGAAATGTATTTTAGGATTTTAGTCCTGGATAAAAATTTGGAGGCTGCTCGGCATTATAAATTGTTTATGGAGTTTGAGATAGAGCAGTCCTGCTGTTCGCAGAAGTATCCAAAAGAATTCATGGACTTATTTGAAAAACGCAGGAAGCGTGAAATGAACAACAAAGTGGATTATTTGCACTATGGGTGGCTTGACTGGGTGGATGGTTATCATGATACGGTAAAGCAGGCACCGTATTCTATGAATGGAATGATTGCATATTTAAAAAATAGTCTGCCAAGTAAGAAGCAGGATGAATTATCTAAACTGCAGTATTTTTATAAAATGTGTCACGGTTATACGCATGGCAGTGTACAGGGGGCAATATATCCGGAATTGCACTATTTTGAGATATCAATTATGCTTTATCATGCAATACGCAACATATTTGTAATGCTTTGCCATAAATATAGTGAAGAATTTACAATAAATGGTGCGGATGTCGTTGTGATGGCAGATAGGGATATGGTTGAACTTTTGAGGCAGTATGAAGAACGCATAGAAAAATTTGAACTTCAGCAAAGTCGGCTTCAAAAGTAGGAGGAGAATTTCATGGATGCAGGCACAATCTTAGAACTTCTGAAATATGGCGAGACCATCAATCTGGAATGTAAAAAGGCTGAATCAACCCTGCCGAATGCTATATGGGAAACTTATTCTTCCTTTGCAAATACTAGCGGTGGGATGATTCTGTTGGGAGTAGAGGAGTGTGTGAAAGAAAAGGATCCGGAAAAGCGATTCTCTTTTACATCTGTCAAAAATCCCACTCAGAGGATAAAAGAATTTTGGAATACCATCAATAGCAATAAAGTCAGCAGAAACATTCTGGTGGATAGAAATGTGGGAACCTGCGATATAAACGGCAATACAATCATATGGATTGAGGTTCCTCAGGCAGATTATCGATACAAACCAGTGTATATTAATGAGAACCCTCTCAAGGGAAGCTATAAGTGGAATTATGAGGGAGATTACCACTGCACGGAAGAGGAAGTGAAGGCCATGCTCCGTGATGCCAGCGATTCCGGTAATGACGGAGGGCTGTTAGAGGGTTACACAATGGATGACATTGATATGAGCGCACTGCGTTCGTATCGGATTGAATTTGAACACCGAAATCCGGATCATGTCTGGAATGCGGATGAAGATTTA
>JAAWLQ010000067.1 GCA_022797995.1 Lachnospiraceae bacterium | reverse complement strand
GCTGGAGCGTGTGGCGGCGCTGGTGGATGCAAAAGTGGATGTGATTGTGCTTGACAGCGCTCACGGACATTCCCGGAATGTGCTGAACTGTCTGAAGATGATCAAGGAAAAGTATCCGGATCTGCAGGTGATCGCAGGAAACGTGGCCACCGGACAGGCGGCGAAGGATCTGATCGAAAACGGTGCGGATGCGGTAAAGGTAGGTATCGGGCCCGGTTCCATCTGTACCACCCGCGTGGTGGCGGGTATCGGCGTGCCGCAGATTACAGCTATTATGAACTGCTATGAGGTGGCGAAGGAGTACGGAGTGCCTATCATAGCGGACGGCGGAATCAAATATTCCGGAGACATCACGAAGGCAATTGCCGCAGGCGGAAATGTGTGTATGATGGGCAGCATGTTTGCCGGATGTGAGGAGAGTCCCGGGGACTATGAGCTGTTCCAGGGAAGAAAATATAAGGTGTATCGCGGCATGGGTTCTATTGCGGCCATGGAAAACGGCAGCAAGGATCGCTATTTCCAGGAAAATGCCAGAAAGCTTGTTCCCGAAGGTGTGGAAGGACGTGTGGCATACAAGGGAGATGTGGAAGACACCGTATTCCAGCTGCTGGGCGGACTGAGATCCGGTATGGGCTACTGTGGAGCTCACAATATTCAGGAGTTGAAGGATAATGGCAGATTTGTAAAGATTTCCGCGGCATCCCTGAAGGAAAGTCATCCCCATGACATTCATATCACAAAGGAAGCGCCGAACTACAGCGTGGACGAGTAAAACAAAGAGAAAGAGACACAGATTGGAAATGCCGTACCCTGACGGGAAACAGGGTACGGCATTCCTGCGCTTCAGAAAGCTTTTCCATTGCGGGAAAAAATATTTTATGGTAAACTGACTTAACAGGAATAAACAAAAGGAGTACAGAACGAATGAACCATATTTGCCAAAAGTATCTGGATAATCTGACCGCGGCGCACGGTCTGCTTAAGCCGCATCTGGAGACGAATATGACGGAGGAGCAGGGACTGGGGGAGATTCGTGAATGTGCCGAGGAACTTTTTCGAATTCACCAGGAAAATGACAGGATTCTGGATGAGATTCTTTTCTCCAGAAAGGCGGAAACGCTTACCGCCATGGAAGCGGGAGAGCTGAGCGAGCTGGCGGATGCTCTTTTCAGATATAATCGCAGCCCCGATACGGGTATTGCCTATCGGATTCACGAGCTGCTTTATGCTTATGCGCAGTACCAGGGGGACACGGAACTGCTGATTCGGGAACTGTATTGCCAGGGGATTACCCTTTTTTATCTGAATGTAAATGATTCACTGCAGGGAAACGGACTGTTTGCAGACAAAATAGGGGAGCATTTCCGGGCAGGTGCTTCTTATCTGAAGCAATATGAGGAATTTCAGAATCCCCAGACAAGAATGTATATTCTCCGGTGCCTGGGGAATGTGAAATACGGTCTGAAAAGCACGGAGGGAGACAGGGACTGGGCGGCATATATGGAGTGCTTTCAGCGGGCGATGGAGATTTTTCAGTCGCCTTATTACAGACAGCTGAATCCGGAAATTCCCTGGGATAATTTCTGCTACACTATGCATTATGACAGAACCACATACCTCTCCGTTCTGCGGGACAGGCCGGATCCTGAGATGGCGCGCCATGTTCTGGAATCCGCGGAGTATGTCTGGCGTCATCAGGAGCAGATTGCAAAATCCAACGATACCTCTATCGGTGTCCGCACAAAGTATGTGTATGCGGCGGCCAGATTTCATGCGGGCCTCCTTTCACCTCAGGAGCTGATGGAAACGCTGTTCCGGATCTGTGAATCTGCAGATCTTCAGGATTTTTCCGGGGATAATATCTGGGCGCTTCTGAATACGCCGGAATATCTGATTCGGTATGCGAAAGAGCTTTCAGGGGAGGAGCAGCTTGAACTGCGTCCCCGGCTGGAGAGAGCGTTGGATAAGCAGAAGGAATATCTGTTCCTGCTGCCCAGGAACGAGTATGTCATTCAGGTGTCCCGGACCATACAGAACATAGCCGGGTACCTGTCCAAACAGGATACATCGTTTTCGCGTCGGCTTCTGGACTATATTCTGGCCTGTCATCCTCCCACATATGTACATTCCAAAATGGTGGCGCTGCTGACCAGGAGACTTTGCGGAGAGATGGCGGGACGACGTCCGGAATTGCTGGCAGGGACATTTGGATTCGAGACGGCGGACAGCGCCTCGGGGAATCTGGATAAAATACTGGAGGCGGCCTATGAGGGCGGGCTGTATCACGATCTGGGCAAATGCATGCTGCTCAGTTATGTGGGCTTGTACAGCCGGAAGCTGTTGGACGAAGAGTTCGCCTGTATCAAACAGCATCCTGCTTACGGCAATGAACTGCTGAAATCTCTGAAGCTGGAGGATATGAGTAAGATAGCCTACTACCATCATCGCACATTTGACGGTTTCGGAGGGTATCCGGGCACCGACGAAGAATGTTCCACCCGAGTCCGCAGAATTGCGGATATCGTCACAGTGGTGGATGCCCTGGACGCGGGAACGGATAATGTGGGGCGCAGCTATGCCGCCTCCAAAACCTATGAGCAGCTGGTGGAGGAGCTTCGGGCCTGGAAGGGGAAGCGCTATGCGCCGGAGGTGGTGGAGCTTTTTGACGATTCTGAATTTTATGCGTCCACGAAACAGTTTCTCACAGACAGCCGCAGGCAGGTGTATCTGGACATTTACTGTAACAGTTCGGCTTTAGGCTGAAGGGCACTGGCAGATGCATATCGCCTGGGCAGGAGAAGGAGAAATGGGTGGAAGACGTAAGGATAAGACCCTGAGTACAGCGAGACGGAGGTGGAGAGCCGCAGTCAGAAAATTTTTTCTGATCAATGGCATATGTTTTCTTCTGATTGTGGCGGGGGCGATATTTCTGCTGTACGAGAGCAGCAGAGTATACGGCGAGTGCTATGCGGAAGCAGGCGTGGAAGTGACGGCACAGGATTTTTTGAGGAATCCGAAGGAAGAGGCATATTTTGCGGAAGACAGCGATCCCATTGATATCGCGGTACCAGGCGAGTATCATGTGAAAGTAAAAACGGGATTTTTTACACATATGAGTACTTTATATATAGCGGATACCAAAGCGCCCCGGGGAGAGCCCGTCAGGGTCAGTGTGGAGCTGGGGCAGGAGTGCGGGGCGGACGCTTTTGTGGCGGATATCAGGGATGCGACGAAGGTACAGGTAAGCTACAGGTCGCAGCCTGATTTTACCATGCCGGGAACGCAGAAGGTAGAGATATTGTTGACGGATCTGGGCGGCAACCGGACCGTGGTGGCCTCGGAGCTTTTTGTCTCGCGGGTGGTGCTGGAACTGACGGTAGAGGCAGGCGGCGGACCGCCCGGGCTGCAGGATTTTATCATAGTGGGAGAAGAGGCGGAATTTATATCAGACATAGATGCTTATGATTACATGACGTTGGGAGACAGGACGGTGGAACTTCGGGTGGACGGCGTGGATTATACGACCACAATGCATATTGTGGATACGGTTCCGCCCAAAGTGGAGGTGCAGGATGTCCATGATTTGGCCTTGCTGCCCAAAAGTGCGGAGGATTTCATCCTTTCGGTTGAGGATTTGACGGAGACGAAGGCGAAGTTTGTAAAGGAACCGGACCTGACCTATGTGGGGGAACAGACTGTGGAAATCAGTGTCACCGACACCAGCGGGAACGAAACCATTAAGACGGCGAAACTGACGCTGGAAAAGGATACGGAGCCCCCGGTGATAAACGGCGTGACTGATTTGCGTGTACTGGCAGGAGGCTCCGTGGCCTACAAAAAGAATGTGACGGTTACGGATAATTGCCCGGAGGGAGTGGACCTCAGCGTGGACAACAGCCAGGTGAATCTCAGTGTGGAAGGAACTTATCCGGTTACCTATATTGCGAGAGATCTGGCGGGAAATGAGGCGAGGGTTACGGCGCAGGTAATTGTCCTGCCAAAGGATTATGAGGAAAGAGAAGTATATGAGCTGGCGGATAAAGCGCTTGCAGATATCATTACGCAGGATATGACACCGGAACAGAAGCTGGAAGCGATTTACAGCTATATTCAGTCCCATATTACGTACACCTCCCATTCTGAAAAAAGCACCTGGGAGGAGGCGGCTTACGAGGGACTGGCCGAGGGCAAAGGAGACTGCTATGTCTATGCCTGCACGGCCAGGGCCCTGCTGACCAGCGCGGGTATTACCAATATAGATATTGCCAGCATTCCAGGGGAGACAAATCATTATTGGAACCTGGTGGATGTGGGGGACGGCTGGTATCATTTTGACACAACACCCAGAGCCGATGACCATCCGCACATCTGTATGTGGACGGAGGCACAGCTGATGGAATACTCCGCGGCCCATGGCAATTCCCATAATTATGACCACAGCCAGTATCCGGAGGTGAACTGATGCGGAAAATGAAAATCCTGCTTTACAGCAGGTATTCTCATTCCGGACGGGCAGCTACAGTATGGAAAAAGTAATGTAAATCCATTGGAAGTTATGGCGGCAGAAGAGAAGAAGCTGAAAGAAATGGAATCGGAAGTATGGAAAAGGCAGAATGAAACAGGCAGAATGAAGCGGGAAAAACAGAAGACAGAATTACGCAGGAGCAGAAGTGCATAGACAATAAAAAAGGGAAGCTGAAAACAGGCAGAAAAGGAAACAATAAAATGCAGACGCATGTTTTGGATTATCTGACGGAAATCGTAAGAAAAGTGCCTGATAAGACGGCCTATTCCAACGGAATGGAAGGTCTGACCTTCCGGGAAGTGTATGAGCAGAGCCGGGCAATTGGGACATTTTTAAGTGACAGCGGCGTATACAGAGAGCCGGTGGTTATTTTTATGAATAAGCATCCTAAAATGGCGGCAGCTTTTTTCGGCGTGATTTGGGGCGGCAGCTATTATGTCCCTATCGATGTGGAAATGCCGGAGAGCAGAATTCGTCTGATTCTGGAAAATGTCAGAGCCAAAGTGATGATCTGCGATGCCGAAACTGTGGAAGCGGCGGAGAAGACAGCGTTTGAGGGCAGGATCATGCCGTATGACGATATTTGCCACACCGAAATAAAAGAGAATGTATTGCGGGAAATTTACGAGAGAGCTCTGGACACGGACCCTGTTTATATCGTGTTCACCTCCGGTTCCACCGGGATTCCCAAAGGGGTCACGGCGTGCCACCGCTCTGTGATTGACTATATAGACCATCTTGGGGAGGCTCTCGGGTTTGATGAGGATACGGTATTCGGCAATCAGGCGCCTTTCTATATGGATGCCTGCCTGAGGGAGCTGTTTTCCGTCGTCAAGTTCGGCGCTTCGGCCTGTCTGATTCCAAAAGAGCTGTTTATGATGCCGGTCAGGCTGGTAGAGTTTATGAATGAACACCGAATCAACACGGTCTGCTGGGTGGTTTCCGCGTTGACTTTCATTTCGTCCCTGGGGACGTTTGAGACTGTTGTGCCGAAGTACCTGCGGCTGATTGCCTTTGTCAGCGAGGCATTCCCGGTGAAACAGTTTAACAAATGGAAAGCGGCCCTGCCGGATGCCACATACGTGAATTTGTACGGACCCACGGAGGGAACCGGGGTATGCTGTTATTATACGGTGGACAGAGAGTTTGGGCCCGGGGATGTGATTCCCATCGGGAAACCGTTTAAAAATACGGAAATTATCCTGTTAAATGATAAAAATGAAAGGTCCGGGCCGGGAGAAGAGGGAGAAATCTGTATCAGGGGAGCTTCCCTGACTTTGGGCTATTATAACAATCCGGAAAAAACAGCGGAAGTATTTGTACAGAATCCGCTGAACCCCTTTTATCCGGAACGAATCTACCGTACCGGGGACATCGGGCGGATGAATGAGCGGGGAGAACTGGAATTTATCTCCCGCAGAGATTATCAGATCAAGCATATGGGCCACCGGATTGAGCTGGGGGAGATCGAGGCGAATGTGAATATGCTGGATGGAATACAGGCGGCGGGATGTGTCTATGACAGGGAGAAATCGAAAATTGTCCTTTATTACAGCGGAGAGACGGACGAAAAGACATTGACTGTCAGTCTGAAGGAGAAGCTACCCAGGTATATGCTGCCAAGCCGTATTATCCGGCTGGAAAAGCTGCCTTATACGGCCAATGGGAAGCTGGACAGGATGACGTTAGCGAAAATGTTATAAGGCGCCTGTGGAATCTGGATAATATCAGAAAAGGTGGAAAGAGACAAAGATGGGAAGCGGGAAGACAGGACGCAGAAAAACAGGACGCAGAAAAATGGAAACTATCAGAAATGAGAGAAGAACAGTAAGAAGAAAGAAGTAAGAATAAGGAAGGGAACGAGGAAGCAGGAAACAAGGGAATATAAAGCAGGAAAGAGGAAAAAGAAAGAAAACAGGAAAAATGAAAGAATGGAGAATAAAGAAACTCACAGAAAACAGGGAGAGCATAGAATACAGAAATAGCAGAAGCGGGAAAAGCTGAGAAAATAAAGAAAGAGGGAAAGGGAAAATAGCAATACATAGGGAAAGGAATATAGTAATGGAAGAATTACTGGAGATTTTAAGCAATTTACACCCGGATGTGGATTTTGAAAACTGTAAAAATTTAGTGGACGGCAAGATACTGGATTCCTTTGACATTATCACCATCATATCGGAAGTGGCGGAGGCGTTTGATGTGACCATAACCGCAAAATATATCCTGCCGGAGAATTTCAATTCCGCGGAGGCGCTGTATGCTCTGATACAAAAGCTGGAGGATGAAGAGTAGGGATGCTGTTTACATCATACGAATTCCCGGGCTTTCTGCTGGTACTTTTTATTCTGTACTACATTGTGCCGAAGAGATTTCAGTGGAGTCTGCTGCTGATTGCCAGTTACCTGTTCTATTTTATGGCGAATCCTTATTATCTGGTTTACATAGCGGTGACCACTCTGACCATCTGGTTTCTGGGATGCAGGATCGAGAGGCTGCAGGAAGAGCAAAGCCTGTATTTAAAGGCACACAGGGAAAGGCTGGGAAAAGAAGAGAAGAAGGCTTATAAAAAGGAAATGCAGAGGGGGCAGCGCAGGCTTTTACTGGCGGCCCTTCTGCTCAATCTGGGCATTCTGGCAGTGGTAAAATACACCAATTTTGTGATTGGAAATGTGAACGGATTTCTGCATTTTGTGGGGAGCGGAAAAGAGCTGGGCCTGGTGGACCTGTTGCTGCCTATGGGAATCTCCTTTTATACCTTTCAGGCCGTGGGATATATCATTGACGTATACCGTGGGACCTGTCCCGCGGAGAAGAGTCTGTTCCGGTTTGCGCTGTTTGTGTCCTTCTTCCCTCAGCTGGTACAGGGCCCCATCAGCAGATTCGGCGATTTGTCCCGGACCCTGTATGGGGAGCATCCCTTTCAGTGGGAGAACATGAGCCGGGGACTGCAGCGGATATTATGGGGATATTTCAAGAAGCTGGTGATTGCGGACCGGATTCTCACGGGAGTCAATGAGATTATCAGAAACCCTGATGCCTATGCAGGGGCTTTTGTGCTGGTGGGAATGTTGTTTTACGCTTTGGAGCTGTACGCGGACTTCACGGGCGGTATTGATATCACCATCGGCGTGGCCCAGTGTCTGGGCATAGAGGTTACGGAGAACTTTAACCGCCCTTATTTCTCCAAATCCATCAAGGAGTACTGGCGCAGATGGCATATGACCATGGGAAGCTGGTTTACGGATTACATTTTTTATCCCGTTTCCACATGTCAGCCCATGTTGAAGCTTTCCAGATTTTCCAGGAGACATCTGGGGGAAGCACTGGGAAAAAGGGTGCCGGTGTACCTTTCTTCCTTTGCGGTGTGGCTGGCCACGGGAATCTGGCACGGCGCCAGCTGGAACTTCGTGGTATGGGGACTGGGCAACTGGGTTGTGATTATGCTGTCTCAGGAGCTGGAACCGCTGTACCGGAGATTCCACGGGAAATTCCAGGTGGGTGACAAGGCGTCATACCGCTTTTTTCAAATCGTGAGAACGATACTGCTCATGAGCTGTCTGAGGACCTTTGACTGTTACCGGGATGTGCCTCTGACTTTTAAAATGTTCGGGACCCTGCTTACGGTCCATAACTGGAATATTTTGTGGGACGGTTCTCTGATGGCTCTGGGACTGAGCGGAATAGATTATGGAATCCTGTTTGCGGGCACTTTGGTGCTCATTGTGGTCAGCCTGCTGCAGCGAAGCGGCAGTGTGAGGGAAAAAATAGGGCGGCAGCCATATATAGTGCGGTTTGCCCTATGGTACGGACTGTTTCTGACCGTGCTTCTCATGGGCGCTTACGGAATCGGATATGATGCCAGCCAGTTTATCTACAATCAGTTCTAGGAGGCAGAGGGGCAATGAATTGGAAAAGTGTGATAAGAGCGGTATGCTCCGTAATTTTTGTCATAGTGACATTGTTTCTGCTGCAGAAACTGCTGGTTCCCAAATACGCTTCGGATGTGGTGGAGGGCAATCTCATCGCGGAGTATTACGGGGAAGAGAAAGATCACGATGTGATTTTCATCGGGGACTGTGAAGTGTACGAAAATTTTTCCCCCAAAGTACTCTGGGAGGAATACGGAATCAACAGCTATATCAGGGGAAGCGCCCAGCAGCTGATCTGGCAGTCCTACTATCTTCTGGAGGATACCCTTCGGTATGAGAAGCCGGAGGTGGTGATTTTCAATGTGCTGGCCCTGAAATTTGACACGCCCCAGAAGGAGGCTTATAATCGAATGAGTCTGGAGGGAATGGAGTGGTCCCTGTCAAAGGTGAAGGCCATCCTGGCATCCATGACGGAAGAGGAGCATTTTCTGGATTATGTGTTTCCGATTCTGCGTTATCATTCCAGATGGAGCGAGCTGGGGGAAGAGGATGTAAGCTATATGTTCCACAGGGAGCCGGTTTCCCACAACGGATATTATATGCGGGTTGACGTAAAACCGGCGGAAAATGTGCCGGAGGGGAGAATCCTTTCCAACTATCAGTTTGGGGAGAATGCTCTGACGTATCTGGATAAAATGACCGCGCTGTGCCGGGAGAACGGAATCCGGCTGGTATTGGTGAAGGCGCCTTCCCTGTATCCCTGGTGGTACGAGGAGTGGGAGGAGCAGGTGGAAGCCTATGCGGAAGAACATGAGCTGCTGTACCTGAATTTCCTGGAGCTGACGGAGGAAACCGGACTGGATTTCAGCCAGGATACCTATGACGGCGGCCTGCATTTAAACCTTTCAGGGGCGGAAAAGATAACCAGATATCTGGGCGGGGTTCTCCGGGAGGAATGTGCCCTGGCAGACAGAAGAGGGGAAGCGGATCTGAGCCGGGCGTGGGCGGAGAAAATTTCCGCTTATGAGCAGGAGATTGCGAGGCAGCAGGAGAATGCGAAGCGGCAGGAAATGGCGGAAGAAGAGGAGACCACAGAGTAGTGGAAAAGGATAGAATCATAGCAGAGAAGCGCCGGAGAATCGAAGATAGAAATGTATGGAGCCATTGGAAATCTATGAAGAAGAGAAATCGCATAATAACAGGAAACGACAAAACAACGAGAAGCGACAGAGCAACAGAGTATAACGGTACATTGGAAAGGATATGGAGATAAATGAAAAAAAGAATACTTGCAGGGGTAATATGCCTGACGATTTTGCTCTCCGGCTGTGGAAACAGTACGAAGATAATCGAAGGGGATGTGACCATGAAGGAAAGTGACGACAGAACGGAGACGGGAGAGGCAGCAGGGACGCAACAGGCGCCGGGGACGGAAAAGAGCAATGTGTCTGAGCCATCGGAAGGAATGGCAGGAGGGACAGCGGAAGATGAGGCTGTGAGCTATAAAGGCTATGCCTTTATCCATGACGGAGCGGTCATTGAAATGGATGGGGAAGCGGCGGCTGCCATAGAGCAGCTGGGAGACCCGGATTCTTATTTTGAAGCGCCCAGCTGTGCCTTCGAGGGAATAGACAGGATTTATACCTATGGCAGCTTTGAACTGGATACCTATCCCAGGGACGGAAAAGACTATGTGTCCTGCGTTATTTTCAAGGATGATACCATCGCCACTCCGGAGGGAATCGGAATCGGCGACTCCGTTGCCAGAATGGAGGAGGCCTATGGAACCGGCTGGACGGACAGGGACGGGATGGCCGTATATGAAAAGGACGGAATGAAATTGTGCTTTATTCTGGATGGGGAAGAAATTGTCTCCATAGAGTACAGGTCCAGGGTTCTGGATAACTGAAGTACGGAAATGGATATATCTGTTCACATGAAAAAGGGGGCTGCGCCGCTGATTGAGAAATCATTGGCGCAGCCCCTGGCATATATTGTTTTCCGTCGGATAAATATCACTGGAATAGTCTCAGCACCATGGAATCCTGCTGCATCTGCTTTTTCAGCATCAGATTCCGGTACTCGCTGAGCAGGTCTTCCTTCTTCTGTTCAGAGATTGCCTTGGGCATATCCAGATCCTCGATACGGCTTCTGGAACTGACCTGCTCCAGCGTGGCCGCCGTATTATAATTGTAGGTATGCTCCAGACGATTGGTAGAAGCGCCCAGATTGCCTCTCATACCGGATACCATCTCTATTGCGCTGTCGATATCATCCAGATTAAACTTTCCGGAAGTCACATCGAAATCAGCGATGCCCAGCGCCTCCAGCGTGGAATTTGCCATGCCGATCCGCATACCGCTTCCGTCAGGATTGGTCGCCAGATGCATATCTGCCATACTTCCATCCAGCAGCTTCTGCTCGTTCAGGGAAGTGGTCTTCGCCATGGACTGGATGCCTTCTTTTAACTGGTTGATTTCATTCTGATAGTAGGATCTGTCCGAAGCGGAAGAAAGCCCGTTCATGGACCTTACGGCAAGGTCACGGATTCTCTGCAGGTAATCTACCACACCGCCCAAAGCGCCGTCCGCCACATTCAAAGCGCCGATGCCTTCCTGAGCGTTCTGGCCGCCTACCCGGAGACCGTTCTCCTGCTTCTGCATTTTCTGACCAATGGCAAGTCCCGCCGCGTCATCTGCCGCGGTGTTGATTCTTTTACCGCTGGAAATATGGGAGTAGGAATTGAAAATACCGTTATTGGCGGATATAGTATTCATTTATACACCTCCTGTTCACATACGTCCTTTTTTCTTAGATTTAATTCAATTATACAATTTTCCGGAAAATATTTCAACTGAAATTTTTCAGTGTTTTTTCTGAGCAATATGAACCGGCGGTAACAGTTCAGTGCTTGTCCGAACTGTTGCGAACCGGCTCAAAATTCCCGCAGATTCCTGCAAAAACAAGCGGCAGCATCAAATAAAAAGGCCACGAATAGCGAAATGATGACATGGGCGAAAGCAGCATGATGCCGTATTGTGCGATCAACGGCAAAAAAAGAGGTAACACTTTTGTGAAAAATCCCCGCTTTTTCCACGCCAGCGCTATCGCATAGAGCAAAAACCAAAGCGCAAATCCCGGTACAAAAAACAGTCTCAAAACAGGTGTCTCCCTCCAAAAATCAGAACCGCAGGCACTCTCATAATACTTATGCAAAACCTGTGGATTCCATATGCTTTTGCGCTCTAAAGGCTCTGCAAACACCTCCGGCGGATAATTATCATACATGACATATGAGAACTCATAATAGCCGGGATACCAATATCCCAGTGTGTTGGATAAAAAAGCCACTGCATATAACTCTGGAAACTGTGCTCCGGTCTGCAGATAGAATTTCCAGAAAGCAATCGGATCCTCATCATAATGTTCTGAATGAAAGCTGGTTTTGGCAGGATCCGCACAGAAGGGATCATATGCGCGCCCCGGCGCCGGTTCCAGCCACTCCGGGGTATTGGCAATGTAATATTCCATCCGTTCCATCTGTTCCCCTGTCAGCTCCTCTGCTCTCCTGACTGTGACGCGCTGCAACTGCTGTATCGGGACACTCAATGCCTCCCGGCTCTCCCCCTGGGCTATTCCAAAAGCCTCAAAAACCGGACCGGTATAAATTTTGAACATAAAGACCGGCAGCAAAATTGCCGCTATAAGAGGTATATACGCTTTTGCCTTCTTTATCCGGTGAATTCTTAAGACGAGCAGAACGGCAAAGCAAAACAGATAAATATGAATGCCGTTATTCCTGAAAGCGCACATCAGGAAACTGACAACAGGAAATATGAATAAATTGTGCTTTCGCAGGGAGTACTCCGACGGGTTCAGTGCAATTTCCATAAAATGGCAGGCAAACAATACAAGGAATGCGGCATGCAGGATGTCCTTTATCATTGTTACGGACAGGCATGCGTTCTCAAACCAGATGGCCGAGAGGAACGCGGTAAATATGAGGATCAGAGCCGGAACCTTCCACTTTTTCAGCAAAAAGATCAAACGGGTAAGGGCATAACTCAAAATAAACATCTGCAGAAGCGACAGGATACCGAGCCCGGACTCATAGTCCCCCAAAAGGGAGTCTCCCAAATTCATAAAAAGTCCTATGAGCCATGTATGCAGCACGGGATGATGATTATCCGTAATCCCGCCGAGAGCACTTTTTGTCTGATTGATCATATCATAAGATAAAACACCGGGATAGAAGATGAGATATGCGGGTATCCATGAGACAAAAAGGAAAGCCCAGACAAGCAAAAAAAGCCGTCGGTCTCCGACTTTCTCAAAAAAGCTGTTCAGACATTTGGATATACGTCCGTTTTCCGCGCGCAAATACAGCCGGGGCATGATGAAAAAAATGAGAAAATTAACTGCCAGACATATAATGAAGCATGCCGCAAAAGGAAGAATCCGCACCTGCTCAAAGCTTATAACCTGATTCGCTATCATAGGTCCTATGACTGTGTATACAACACTATAAAAAAGTGCCAGCAAAACGGCAAAAACATATCGAATCATATCAATAAAGCCCCTTCTTTATTTCCAGCTGAAATCATATATCGAGTAAATTCCGTTACAGTTTATCACTTTCGCGGGAGATTTGCAACTTTTTCCAGCGTTTTTCCCGTTCAGGGGTAACATTTCAACTGAAAAATTGCTGAAAAATTAGTAACAGTTCAGCCCTACGGCACCGCGAAGTCAAAATCGCGTTTGTATGCGATTTTGCGAGATTCGCAGGCGCCAAAATGAGTTGAAAACTCATTTTGT
>JAAWLQ010000066.1 GCA_022797995.1 Lachnospiraceae bacterium | reverse complement strand
ATCGGCGGCCGGTTCTCCTCCACCTCCGGCGTGGGCGGCGCGGTGCTGTCCCTGGCCTTCGGACCGGAAGTATTCGCACGGTTCCTGGAAGGCGCGGCGGCGGAAGACAGGCTTGCCCGGAACAAAGACATGCTTGCAAACCCTGCCATGCTGGATGCCCTGATCGGGATTTACGAGCGCAACGTACTGGGCTATCAGAATACGGCCGTACTGCCTTATTCTCAGGCGCTGAGCCGTTTCCCGGCCCATTTGCAGCAGCTTGACATGGAGTCCAACGGCAAGTCGGTGAACCGTTTTGGCGAGCCGGTAGATTATGTGACAGGCCCTGTGATATTCGGCGAGCCCGGCACCAACGGACAGCATTCCTTCTATCAGCTGCTCCATCAGGGAACGGATATTATTCCTCTGCAGTTTGTGGGCTTCAGGAACAATCAGATGGGAAGAGATGTGGTGATTCAGGACAGCACAAGCCAGCAGAAGCTCTGCGCCAATGTGGCGGCCCAGATTGTGGCCTTTGCCTGCGGGAAAGCGGATGAGAACCGCAATAAGAACTTCCAGGGCGGACGTCCTTCCAGCATCATTGTGGGCGATCAGCTGACGCCGGAGGCTCTGGGCGCACTGTTAAGCCACTTTGAGAACAAGGTAATGTTCCAGGGCTTTGTGTGGAACATCAACAGCTTTGACCAGGAAGGGGTACAGCTGGGGAAGGTTCTGGCGAAGAAAGTGCTTGCCCATGACACGGACGGCGCGCTGAAGGCATACAGTGATTTGTTGAATATTTAGTTTATCCGGATTCCATTTCCCTGCACTCCGGCTGCGGACAAAAGAAGTAAAACCGCGGCGGACTGCAGGGAAGTTTTATTCAGGGCATAAATTTTACTGCCGAAAAGGATACGAAATTAGCAGGCTATGTTTCTTCTGGTGCCTGTATTTTTGTCCTGTCGGCATTTTACCTTGTTTGCATTTTCTGAAATGCAGGGACTGATGTCACAATGGAAAAATACAATGGCTTATAATTGTGCAAGATAAGCCCGAATTTCAGCATATACAGCACTGTTGTTTTCAAACATCAAGTATCTACGGCATTTTTCGCCTTTACATGGTCCAGTGTATTCATAATCACGCATTCAAGTGCCACATGCTCCAGGAAATAGAAAAGATCACTAAAAGTATTTCCTGGCGGCGATTGAAGAATCCTGATCTGGAAATGTACAGAGCGCTTTCCTTCCGGTAACCTTTTTTGGTACTGTTAGAGATGTGTATCGCAGAAGTCTGCGGATGAGTACAAAAGAAGGAAGCGAGGAAGACATACATATGGGAAATACATATGGATATGTACGTGTCAGCACCAGAGAACAGAATGAGGTCAGACAGCTGATTGCTCTGAACGAGGCGAGGGTACCGGGAGAAAACATTTTTGTGGACAAAAAATCCGGCAAAGATTTCGAGCGTCCCATGTATCGGCGCCTGATGAAGAAACTAAAGGAGGAGGATCTGCTGTATATCAAGAGCATTGACCGGCTTGGAAGGAATTACGAAGAGATTCTGGAGCAGTGGAGAGTGCTGACGAAAGAGAAGAAAATAGATATCGTCGTGCTGGATATGCCCCTTCTGGACACCAGACGGGGCAAGGATCTGGTGGGGACTTTTCTGAGCGATGTGGTACTGCAGGTATTGTCCTTTGTGGCTGAAAATGAGAGGAAGAATATCAGAGAGAGGCAGAAGGAGGGAATAGAAGCGGCAAAACTGCGGGGTGTCCGTTTCGGCAGGCCGGAGAAGAGGCTGCCGGCAAATTTCCACCAGGCCTGCAACAGATATGTGACAGGAGAGATATCAGGACGGGAAGCGGCAAGGCAGTGCAATATGCCCATGTCTTCATTTTACCGGAAGGCGGGGAATCTGAAATGATAGTGTGAGAAGAGATTCTGATCGCCCATTCATATGATTGTTCCGGCGGCGTATACGGAATGCGTAGGGCAATCGCAAAGTCGCTAAGTTATGGTAAATAAAGAATCTCTAAATCCAAAAAATAAATTGTATTGTATAAAATTACAATATATTAGTCATATGTTACAAGTCAAAATACTTGACAATTTATGGATTAAAGAGTAAATTTCGTTTAAATCCAGAGAAAAGTATCTGTTATAAAAGGATATGACAAATAATGGCTGCCATAAGTGCAATGACTTTGCGATTGCCCTACAGAATGCGCCAGGACCGCAGAAAAAGCATTGACAGAGAACAATAAAAAATATATCATGGATAAGACAGGAAAACAGTCAAAGGAGAAGCAGTATGGCACTGAATAAAAAGCCTGTGAAGGGCATGAAGGATATTCTGCCGGAGGAGATGCAGATACGTGATTATGCCATCAGCGTGATCAAGGAGACCTACGGCAGATTCGGTTTTACCTCCATAGAGACGCCCTGTGTGGAGAGCATTGCAAACCTGACCAGCAAGCAGGGCGGAGATAATGAGAAACTGATATTTAAGATACTGAAACGTGGCGAGAAGCTGAATGTGGCGGAAGCTGCATCAGAGGAGGAAGTCGTGGATTCCGGCCTGCGCTATGACCTGACCGTGCCGCTGGTGCGGTATTATTCCGCGCATTCCGCCCAGCTGCCTTCCCCTTTCAAGGCACTGCAGATGGGAAATGTATGGCGGGCGGACAACCCTCAGAGAGGTCGTTACCGGCAGTTTATGCAGTGTGACATAGACATTCTGGGCGAGCCTTCCAATCTGGCGGAGATCGAGCTGATCCTGGCCACCACCACCACCCTTGGGAAGCTGGGGTTCAAGGGATTTGAAATTCGTATCAATGACAGGCGCTTGCTGAAGGCTATGGCCGCTTACAGCGGATTCCCGGAAGAGGCTTACGACAGCGTGTTCATCACTTTGGACAAGATGGACAAGATCGGGCTGGAGGGTGTGAAGGCGGAACTTTTGGAGAACGGTTTCGAGGAAAGCTGTGTGGAGCGATATCTGGAGCTGTACCGGGGACTGGAAAAAGCGGAAGACGGCGTGGCTTATCTGGCTGACAGACTGAAGGATGTGGCGGAGACTTCCATCACGGATAATCTGCGGGAGATCATCGACAGTGTGCAGGCCACGAAGACAGCCGGGTTTGAGATGATGTTCGACGCCACACTGGTGCGGGGCATGTCCTATTACACGGGGACCATTTTCGAGATTGCCATTCCGGAATTCGGCGGCAGCTGCGGCGGAGGGGGAAGATATGACGCGATGGTGGGGAAATTCACCGGCAAGGATGTGCCGGCCTGCGGCTTTTCCATTGGATTTGAACGGATTGTCATGCTTCTTCTGGAAAACGGGTTCCAGATTCCGGACAGACCGAAAAAAATTGCCTGTCTGGTGGAGAAAGGCGTGGAAGGACAGGCTCTGTGCGATGTGATCGCCAAAGCCCAGGCCATGCGGGAGACCGGAGCTCAGGTACTGGTAGTCCGTATGAACAAGAATAAGAAGTTCCAGAAGGAACAGCTGACGGCGGAGGGGTATACGGAGTTCGAGGAATTCTATAAAGAGGGTTTGAAGAACTAGTACAGAACTTGGAACGGGACAGAAATATTTGTGAGACAGAAGCTGTGAAGCTGCCGGAACAGCAGAGTTGTCAGGAGAGAATTACCGGAATGGTGGAGTATCTAGAGGAGCAACAAGCCGGAACAGCAAAGCATCCAAGAGAGCAAAACGTCGGAACGATGGAGTAACAGGAATAGCGATAGAGACAGGAATGAACTGAGAGTAAAACGGCCCATACATGGGCGAAAGTCGAGGGTAATCAATATGGCAGAGACAATGAAGGGACTGAAGAGGACACACCGTTGCGGAGAGCTGTCCGCGGCAAATATAGGAGAGACCGTCACCGTCATGGGATGGGTGCAGAAGCAGAGGAACAAGGGCGGAATCATTTTCGTGGATTTGCGGGACCGGGCCGGGATTCTGCAGGTTATTTTTGAAGAGGCGGAATGCGGCGGGGAGAATTTTGCGAAGGCGGAGAAGCTGCGCAGCGAGTTCGTGGCGGCAGTTACGGGCAGAGTGGAAAAAAGAGCTGCGGCGGCCAATGAGAATCTGGCCACAGGGGAGATTGAGGTGAGGGCTTTGCAGGTGCGCATCCTGTCAGAGGCGGAGACGCCGCCCTTCCCCATAGAGGCAGACTCCCGGACGAAGGAGGAGCTGCGGCTGAAATACCGCTATCTGGACCTGCGCCGGCCGGATTTGCAGAAGAATCTGATCCTCCGAAGCAAGATTGCCACCACAATCCGTACTTTCCTCAGCGAGGAAGGATTCCTGGAGATTGAGACCCCTATCTTAAATAAATCCACTCCCGAAGGAGCCAGAGACTATCTGGTGCCCAGTCGGGTGCATCCCGGAATGTTCTATGCGCTGCCCCAGTCGCCTCAGATTTTCAAGCAGCTGCTGATGTGCTCGGGATATGACAGATATTTTCAGGTGGCGAAATGCTTCCGCGACGAGGACCTGCGGGCGGACAGACAGCCGGAGTTCACGCAGATCGACCTGGAAATGTCCTTTGTGGATGTGGACGATGTCATCGACGCCACCGAGCGGATGGTGGCCAGGGTCTGCAGGGAGGCCATCGGTCTGGAGGTGGAGCTTCCCCTGAAAAGGATGACCTGGGACGAGGCCATGAACCGTTTCGGCTCCGACAAGCCGGACACCCGTTTCGGCATGGAGCTGACGGATGTATCCGATATCGTAAAGGGCTGCGGGTTCGGTGTGTTCACCAGTGCACTGGAGGCCGGCGGCAGTGTGAGAGGCATCAATGTGAAGGGGCAGGCGGAAATGCCCAGAAAGAAGATAGACGCGCTGGTGGAGTTCGCAAAAGGGTACGGGGCAAAAGGGCTGGCCTATCTCTCCGTACTGCCAGACGGAAGCTACAAGTCTTCTTTCGCAAAATTTATGGCGGAAGAGGAGCTGAAGGCTCTGGTGGAAGCCATGGGCGGCCAGCCGGGAGACCTGCTTTTGTTCGCGGCGGACAAGCTGAAGCTGGTGTGGTCGGTGCTGGGAGCCCTGCGTATCGAGATTGCAAGGCAGCTTGAGCTGATCGATGACAATAAATTCAATTTCCTCTGGGTGACGGAGTTTCCGCAGTTTGAGTGGAGCGAGGAGGAAGAGCGGTATGTGGCCATGCATCATCCCTTCACAATGCCCATGGAAGAGGACTTGGAGCTTCTGGAGACCGAACCCGGCAGGGTGCGGGCGAAGGCTTATGATATCGTGTTGAACGGCGTGGAGCTGGGCGGCGGCAGCGTGAGAATCTTCCAGAGCGATGTGCAGGAGAGAATGTTCGAGGCGCTGGGATTCACGAAGGAGAAAGCCCACGAGCAGTTCGGCTTCCTGTTGGATGCCTTCAAATACGGCGTGCCGCCTCATGCGGGACTGGCTATCGGCTTCGACCGTTTCGTGATGCTGCTGGTGAAGGCGGACAATATCCGGGAAGTGATTGCTTTCCCGAAGGTGAAGGACGCCTCCTGCCTGATGTCGGACGCTCCCAATCTGGTGGACGAGAAACAGCTGGAAGAGCTGCATCTGCGCATAACGGAGTAAATTATGTACCTTGCGGAATATCTTTTATCCATAAGAGAACTTCTCCCGGAGGAAGATTCTCCCGGAGAAATTTTGCCGGAAGAAACCATGACAGGACAACTCCTGTCCTATGGACTTTCACCGGGAAAAAGTGTGACAGGGCAAATTTTGCCCCACGGACCTTCCGCGGAAAAAAGAACGGGGAAGAAAGTTCTGTCCCGTGGATATTCGGAAGAATACAGAGAGGCCCTCATTGCGAGGGCCTTTTCCTGCGTTGATGAGGAAAGAAGAAGGAAAGCGGAGCAAATACGGCCGGGCAGAGCCCGGGCGGCCAGTCTGGGGGCCGGACTTCTGCTGCAGCTGGCGGTGGGGGAGGCGCTCTGCGGGAATGCAGCCGGGGCTTCTGCCGTGGGCAATGTGGCGGAGATTGCGGAGACGCTTTATAGAAATGTGACCGAAGGCTCAGAGGCAGGCAACAACGCGGACATGGAGAGGGCAGTTGACAGGAATGCGAAATATACTGTGTATTCCGTCAGCCAACTGCTGGCCCGCCTGGAAAAACTGCCTCGTCAGTCTCTCACATATCGTTACGGGGAAAAGGGAAAGCCGTATTTCCGGGACCTGCCATATTATTTCAGCCTGTCCCATTCCGGAGACTATGTCTTCTGCGCGCTGTCCACAGAGGAAATCGGTGCGGATATCCAGCAGCACCGAAGGCAGCTTAAAGGGGATAATCGAAGACGCCTTGCGGAGCGTTTTTTTTCAGAGGAGGAGAAGCGCGCACTGGAGGTTTCCGGGGAAAGGGGAGAGCTTTTCTACCGACTCTGGACAAGGAAAGAGGCCTTTGGGAAGCTGACAGGAGAGGGCGTTGCGGGGATACTGGATGTGAATCTGCTGCAGGCGGACGGCGTATCGAATGTGAGCAAAATGTCTCTGAAGGGAAAAATGTTGCTGAAAGAGGAAGCGTTGTCAGGAAAAAGCGTGTCACCGGAGGATGGAATAACGCCAAAAGAGGGGGCGCTACAGGAAAACAGACACAGGGCCGGACAGGAAAATGATATGCCTGCCCGGGAGAAGAATTTGCCCCCGGACAGGCAGCTGTTCTGGAAAGAATGTGGAGATATACCAGGGTATAGCATTGCGCTGTGTTATGTCACCGCATAACCAGCTCGCCGTCTCCGGGCAATTCGCCAGGAAGTGCGGCGGGCTGCTCCAGGTACCAGTAGGCCACCGAGGTGTAATCGTCATACCGGGGTCCGGTCCAGCCCAGGTTGTCCATGGTCATCCGGAAGGAACGGCTGAAATATACCGGATCCTGGATGTGGAACCGGTACAGCAGAAAACGCTGTTGACCATTGTACATCTCACTGCTGTCGTTGCCGGTGATGGCATAGAGTCCGGCATACAGACCGCTGAAGGTCTGATATTGCTTTTGCAGGATATCGTTGCCGAACCCATAGGAGCCGCAGAAATAATCCTCCGTGCCGGTATAGTTGAGCGTGGGATATTCGCTGTCATCGATATACATTTTGGGCTCGCCCTCTACCCAGCAGGTGTTGTGCCCATTCATTCCGGCGGCAAAGCACAGTCCTGCAAACTGCCCTCTGCCCCGGATACCATCAAGCACCGTATAGGCCCTGCCCTTCTGCACAGGATGTTCCTGCCGGTAAAATGCGTGGAAATACCCTGCATTGGGAGAAATCGCACCTTTCCAGCCTTCAATCATGTAAAAAAGGGTCTGGGTATCTGCGCCCCGGTTTTCCATGGTGACTTTGCAGTGACGGCGGAAAGGCATTTCCCAGTAGCAATTGTAGCCCCGCCCCGGGGCCATGAGGATGGGGGCGGAGTTCAGCACAGGGTATTTTCCATCCCTATCCTTGAAGTTCTCATCATAGGCGCAGCCGAAAAAGGCCGAGATGGGGGCTTCCACCGAAGGCTTTTCCTTTTCCTCCCAGTAGATGCGCAGAATGAAGGAATGGCCCACATATCCGGTGAACCACATATGGGTCAGCATTCCTGGACCGTCCACATCACAGAGAGTGACAGTTTCTCCCGGCTGGATCTGAATGCAGGGCCTCAGCTTTTCACAGTCTCTGCCCCTGCTTCCGCCGGAAGGAGTTCCGGTGGGGTTCTCCGCGGAAAAGCCGAAGCTTTCTCTATCCAGAATCTCAAAAACAGACATAACAGGTCCTCCTACTTGTTTTTTGCTTTCAGTATAGAGAATTTCTGTATAAAGTGCAACCTTTATGTTGGGAAAATCTATGGAATGACATGGGCGCTGAAGCAATCCATTCCAATATTCCTGTGGCTATTTGGAATGAACAGCCTTATAATATTTCCAGAATGGAACGGCGAACGCGATAAACAATCCCAGATAGAGTACAAACATGACGCACAAAAATGCGGTCAAAGCCTGATTGATGGGAGTCCTGAACTGACTCTGCATAATGATCTGGGGGATAATTATCAGAAAGAAAAATACCACAAGCGGTATCATGCGCCCTGTGAAAACCCGTTTCATCATCTCCAGCCGGGAAGCATCGTCACAGAAGATTTCTTCTTCTGTGGACTTCATTTCAGAAGTTGCTTTCCGAAAATAGCTGTACCCTGCACAATTCTGCAAATATTCCCATCCACAATCCTGAAACATTTGAATGTATTCTCTTTTATGGGAAATACTGTCAGGATTGTAATCCAACTGGTAAACTACATCCTGTGGTTCGCACCTCTGAAAATGATACAGGCAGAAACTGCTTATACTGACAAATTCCCAGCCGTTTTTATGCTGTTCCCTCAAATAGGCTTCTTCCTTTTTCCACTCGGGAACCGTAAAAAATCTGAATTCACACTTTGTATTTTTCATATTATTTCGCCTCCATCATACTGTTATATAATCGTTCAATTCGCTTCATTTCCAAATCAAGCACCTGCGTTCCCAGGTCGGTAATGTGGTAAATTTTGCGGTTTTCTTCTTCTCTGACAAACCGGATCAGGCCGTCTTTTTCCATTTTAGACAGACTTCCGTACAATGTCCCCGGGCTGAGGATGATTTCTCCATGGGTTAGCTGCTCCGTTTTTTTCACAATGCTGTATCCGTGTGCTTCCTCTCTCAGACACAGCAATATGTAGAAACCTGTTTCAGTCATCGGCACATATACTTTTCTGATATGACGATCCATTCTGTCACCTCGCTCAACACTGCTATATATTGTACTGCGATATATAGTATAGCACTGCGATATAGTGGTGTCAAGATGTGACTACCAAAATATAATGGCTGCGGCACCGTTCTGATTCCATGTCCACCTGACGGCTGATTTTCCTGTAATAGAATTTGACAATGTAAAAAAGCATAATGTAAAAAAGTAAATTTGTGATTGACATTACCTGTTTTAACGTCTATAATAAATATACATATCTGGGAAACATCTGATGGAACATCTGAAACCATTTCGGCTGAGAATCCCTGTATGAGAAAAACAGAGCGGATTGCAGGGAAAATGGTGACAGAGCGTTTTTGTTTACAGTTATCGTATACACTCTTCTTTCCGCTGACAGGAAAGGAGAATGATATGAGCAAAAATAAGGTAAGGCAGAAGAGTATTGCTGAAAAAGCAACAGAGGAGCAGAAGGTAAGAAAGAGGCTGGCGGAAATGAATCTGCTGGATGACTTTCTGTTCAACGCAATGGCGGCTTATCCGGAGATTGGGGAGAGATTTGTAAAGATTCTGTTGAAGATTATTTTCGGCAGAGAATTTAAGCACCTGTCGGTCACAGCGCAGAAAGTCTATTATGGAGCTGATACGAACCTGCATGGTGCGAGGCTGGACGTATATCTGGAACCGGAGATAGAAGAAGATTCCGATGAGAGAGTAACAGTTTACAATATAGAACCGGATAAGAGAGACAATACATCTGATAAAAGAGATCTGCCGCGGAGAATGCGTTTTTATCATGCAAAAATTGCGGCAAAGAGTTTAAATGCCGGGGCAGATTATGACGAACTGAAAAATGTTATTATTATAATGATTATGCCCTATGATCCGTTTGGTCTGAACCGAATGGTATATACCATAAAAAGCAGGTGCATAGAAGTAGCGGAAATGCCTTATGAAGACGGGGCGAGCACATTATTTTTGTATACAAAAGGAACCGAGGGTATACCGAATGAGGCTTTGAAGCAGCTTCTGCATTATATGGAGCATACTACAGAGGCGAACGCGATAAGTGCGGAGCTGCAGGATATTCAGGAAATGGTCAGGGCAGTAAAGAAAGATCCGGAGGTGACGGCAGGATATATGCTTAGACAATTGAGAATGATGGAAGAACTGAATAGAATGCGGAAAGAAGTCAAAGAAGAAGTCAAAGAAGAAGTCAGAGAAGAAGTCAAAGAAGAGGTCAAAGAAGAAGTCAGAGAAGAAGTCAGAGCAGAAGTCAAGGCAGAAGCCAGAGCAGAAGTCGAACTTTACAATAGGGTATCTCTGGTATGTAAAAAGCTGAGAAAAGGCAGAACACTGGAAGAAATCGCCGAGGACCTGGAGGAAGAGATTTCTGTTATTGAGCCGCTGTATAATAAAGCAAAGAAATTTGCACCGGACTATGATCCCAATCTGGTTTTTGAGATGATGAGTAAAGATGATGAGACCGATAAGGACGATAAAGTCGATGAATATTTGCAGGTAAAAACAGATTGACATAAATCGCATCTTTTCGTACAATAACAAGGAAGAGCAGAGATGCTCAAAATCTGGCATTTCCCCGCCAATATGCGGGAAGCTGTAAAATCGTGGGTGGGATTTTCCTCACCCACTTCTTATGGTTGAAGGAGAGCAAACGATATGAAAAGGCTGATGAAATATCTGAGCGACTACAAAAAAGAGTCCGTTCTGGCGCCGCTGTTTAAGCTGCTGGAGGCTTTTTTTGAGCTGATGGTGCCGCTTGTGATGGCCAATATCATTGACAGAGGAATCGCGGAGAGTGATATGGGCTATATTGCAAAAATGGGCCTGTGGCTGCTGACGCTGGCGGTGGTGGGACTGGTGTCTTCCATTACGGCCCAGTATTTTGCGGCGAAGGCGGCAGTGGGATTTTCCACCGGGCTGCGGCAGGCGCTTTTTGACCATATTCAGGGCCTGAATTTTACCAATATAGACAAAGCGGGTACTTCTACCATGATTACCCGTATGACAAGCGATATCAATCAGGTGCAGTCCGGTGTGAATATGGTGCTGCGTCTGTTTTTACGTTCTCCCATCATTGTATTCGGTGCCATGATCATGGCTTTTACCATTGATGTGAAAAGTGCGCTGGTATTCGTTGTGGCAATTCCCCTTTTGGCGGTGGTGGTGTTCGGGATTATGATGTGGACCATGCCGCTGTATAAAAAGGTGCAGGCCAATCTGGACAAAGTACTTGGAGTGACCAGAGAGAATCTGACAGGTGTCCGCGTGATCCGGGCATTCCATCAGGAGGAAGAAGAGGAGACCAGATTCCGCGGGTTTACGAAGGCTCTGGCGGACAGTCAGATCTTTGTGGGGAAAATCAGCGCGGTGATGAACCCGGTGACTTATGTGGTGGTAAACGGGGCTATCATTTTTCTGATTTATATCGGGGCCATCCAGGTAAATGTGGGCAATCTGACCCAGGGCGAGGTAGTGGCCATTATCAATTATATGTCTCAGATTCTGGTGGAGCTGGTGAAGCTGGCCAATCTGATCATTACCATCACCAAAGCGCTGGCCTGTGCGGACCGTGTGGCAGGTGTGTTCGAGATACAGAATGAGAACTGGCAGGTGACGGCGGAGCAGTATGGCGGCTCCGGGACAGAATGCTCTTCCATTGACAGCGCTGCCACAGCGGAAGTCTCCGAGGCGCCGTTTCTGGCGTTTGAGCAGGTGTCCTTTGCCTATGCGGGAGCGGGGGCGGAAACCCTTCACGATATTGATTTTACTGTGAAAAAGGGAGAGACCGTGGGTGTCATCGGCGGTACAGGTTCCGGAAAATCTTCGCTTATAAACCTGATTCCCGGCTTCTATCCGGCCACGGAAGGATGTATCCGCCTGAATGGCCGTGATATCCGTCAGATGCCGGAGGAAGAACTTCGCAGGCGTGTGGGTGTGGTGCCCCAGAAGGCGGTACTGTTCAAGGGAACCATCCGAAGCAATCTCCAGTGGGGGAAACCGGATGCCACAGAAGAAGAGATGTGGAATGCCATTGACACGGCTCAGGCCAGGGAAGTAGTGGAAGGAAAGGAAGGGGGACTGGACGCGGTGATTGCCCAGAACGGCAAGAACCTCTCCGGCGGCCAGAGACAGCGTCTGACCATTGCCAGAGCGTTGGTGCGGGGACCGGAGATTCTGATTCTGGACGACAGTGCTTCCGCTCTGGACTATGCAACCGACGCCAGACTGAGAACCGCTTTGCGCGGACTTTCCGGCGGAGTCACCACTTTTATCGTTTCACAGAGAGCTTCCTCCATTCGGCATGCGGATAAGATCATTGTGCTGGACGACGGGGAGATGGCGGGTATCGGAACCCATGACCAACTGCTGGAAAACTGTGATGTGTACAGAGAAATCTATTTCTCCCAGTATCCGGAGGAGCGGCCGAAGGAAGCAGGGGTATCATGAGACTGCACAGTGCAAGCCGGGGGCGGAACTGGAATCAGAAATTTAGCGGAACTGGAATAAGAGGTGCAAAATGGCAGAGAAGAAACAAAATAAAAGCGGGAGCCAGATGGCGGCCCTGAGGAAGGTATTGAATTATATCCGCAGATATTGGCTGCTGGTGGGATTTTCCTTATTTCTGGCGGCGGTAACTGTGGTATTGACTTTATATGTTCCCATTCTCACCGGAGATGCGGTGGATATACTGCTGGGAAAAGGTAAGGTAGATTTCCCGGGTGTCTTCTCTGTAATGAAGAAGATTGGAATCGCCATGATTGTCACGGCTGTGGCCCAGTGGGTGATGAATACCTGCAATAATCATATCACCTATCATGTGGTAAAGGACATCAGAGAGGATGCTTTCCGAAGACTGGAACAGCTTCCGCTGAAATATCTGGACGCTAAGTCCTACGGAGATATTGTGAGCCGCGTGGTGGCGGATGTGGACACCTTTGCGGATGGTCTGCTGATGGGATTTACCCAGCTTTTTACGGGAGTGTTGACCATACTGGGGACTCTTGTGTTCATGCTTGTCACCAATGTGCCCATTGCGCTGGTGGTCATCTGTATCACGCCGGTATCTTTCCTGGTGGCCAGATTCATTGCCACCAGAACCTTTTCCATGTTCAAGCTGCAGTCGGAGACCAGAGGGGAACAGACTTCCCTGATTGAAGAGATGATCGGCAACCAGAAGATCGTGAAGACCTTTTCCAGAGAGGAAGCGGTGAAGGAGCAGTTTGGGGAGATCAACGGCAGACTGCAGTCCTGCTCACTGAAGGCGATTTTCTTCTCCTCCATCACCAATCCGGCCACCCGTTTTGTCAACAGTCTGGTCTATGCTGGGGTGGGTATTTTCGGCGCCTTTGTGGCCATTCGGGGCGGCATCAGCGTGGGACGGCTTTCCTGTTTTCTGAGCTATGCCAATCAGTATACGAAGCCTTTCAACGAGATATCCGGCGTGGTGACGGAGCTGCAGAATGCCCTTGCCTGCGCCGC